>DAIPLF010000250.1:0-4174 GCA_036769375.1 Candidatus Aminicenantota bacterium
CTGACCAGGCGGTACCACGATCGGTCCAAAGTTGTCCCGGATGGCGTCATCATAGTGGTAGTACCCGTCCTTGGTGAAAACCCGGCTGTCGTTGTGGACCTTGTAGCTCTCCGCGATCGGCTGCTCGTTGATGTAGACCTGTTTATTCTTGATCTCGAGCTTTTCGCCTTCAAGGCCGACGACGCGCTTGACATAATCCTTGGTCAGCTCCTTGGGGTATTTAAAGACCACGATGTCATGACGGCGGATACCCCGGCGCGGCAGGAGCAGCTTATCGAGGGCAGTCGAGGGACTGGAATAGACGAGTTTGTTCACGAGGAGGAAATCCCCGACGAGGAGCGTCGGCTCCATGGACCCGGTCGGGATCTGGAACGCTTGGACGACAAAAGTCATGACAAAGAAGACGAAAACCGCGGTCTCGGCGATCAGCTCAAAGTACTCCCTGACCAGGCTTTTCTCTCGCGGCTTCTTTTGTTTGGCCATAAAAACCCTTCGAGTGATGCTCTACTATAACGGAAATCTGTGATTTCCTCAAGGGTTTGACTTCAAAGAAAAAACGGGGTTAACTAAGCTCGTGAATCTGACCCTGTTCGGCTATCCCAAAACGGGGAAGACAACCCTGTTCAACCTGATCTCGGGCGCCAGGATTGAGGTCCATGCTTATGAGGACGGAAAGCGCGAGCCCAACCAGAGGACATGTTCCATCCCCGACACCCGGCTCGACCGGATCGCCGCCCTTTCCCCGGACAAGAAGAAAATCGCCGCGTCGTTCGAGCTCATCGACCTGGCCGGGGAATCCTACGGAGAGGTCAAGAACAGCCTCTATCTCAGCGCCCTCCGCAAGGCTGACGGCCTCATTCATGTCGTGCGCGGGTTCAGGGATCCCCGGATCCCCCATCCCAAGGGAATAATCCGGCCCCAGGATGATATTCATTATATGGAAGAAGAGCTCATGCTCACCGACCTGATCTCGGCCTCCGCGCGCCTGGAAAAGCTGGATAAGGACCTCAAGAAAGCGAAGGACCCGGAAGGAGAGAAAGAAAGGGCGCTGCTTAACACCGTCCGGACCGGACTCGAACAAGGAAAGCCTCTCCGCGACCTGAGCCTTCCGCCCGCCGAGGAAAAGGCTGTCCGCAGCTTCGCCTTCCTCAGTCTGAAGCCCCTCGTCCACATGATCAACTGCGACGAGCAGGACATCCCTCTCCTCGAAACCCCGGAGAAGATCCTCTCCGGAAAGACGACGGGGTCGCCTGTGCTGGCTTTCTGCGGCCGGATCGAAGCGGAGATC
Source organism: Candidatus Aminicenantota bacterium (assembly GCA_036769375.1). Classification (GTDB taxonomy): domain Bacteria; phylum Acidobacteriota; class Aminicenantia; order Aminicenantales; family UBA8522; genus UBA8522. The sequence continues at coordinate 1,289 of DAIPLF010000250.1, forward strand.
GCCGAGCTTCCGGAAGAAGAAAAAGCCACTTTTCAGGCCGAGTATGGCTTCAGGGAGCTGAGCCGGGAGCGGTTCTTCCGCGAGCTCCCAGGCGTTCTCGGGATGATCTCTTTTTTCACCATCGGCAAGAACGAGACCAGGGCCTGGATGGTCCCCCGGGATGCCCCGGCCGGTCAGGCTGCCGGGGCCATCCACACCGATATCGAGCGTGGCTTCATCCGGGCTGAAGTCATCTCCTGGAATAAGCTTCTAGAACTCGGCTCCCTCCAGGCCGCCAAGGAAAAGGGGGCTATCCGCCTGGAGGGCAAGGAATACCCGGTCCAGGACGGCGATGTCATCTATTTCCGGTTCACCGCATGAGAAGGACTTTCGCCGTCGCCGCCCAAGATCCCTCCACGGCCGCGCGGACCGGCAAGATCAGGACCCCTCACGGTGACATAGAGACCCCGGCCTTCGCCCCGGTCGCCAGCCAGGGGACAGTCAAGGCCCTGCTCCACGAACAGACTGAAAAACTCGGGGCCCAACTCATCCTGGTTAACGCCTACCACCTGTACCTGAGGCCGGGCCTGGAGGTTATCAATGAGTTCGGCGGGGTCCATGATTTCATCTCCTGGCCGAAGCCGATCCTCTCAGACAGCGGCGGCTTCCAGATCTACAGTCTGTCCCCTCTCGTCAAAGTCACACCCGAAGGAGTCCGGTTTTCATCCCATCTCGACGGCACCAAGATCTTTCTCCGGCCCGAGGATGTCGTCGACATCCAGCGGAGTCTGGGGACCGACATCATGATGGCCCTTGACTATTTTTTGCCGTTCCCTTCGACCAAGGCGAGGATGAAGGAGGCCGTCAAATTGACGACCCTCTGGGCGCGCCGGTCCAAAGACCGCTTCCAGGAAAAGCCGGCGAGGCAGCAGCTCTGGGGGATCAGCCAGGGGAGCGTTTTCTGGGACCTGAGGGAGCAGAGCTTCGAAGACCTCCTGGCCATCGGGTTCGACGGCTACGCGCTCGGCGGGCTGGGGATCGGAGAGCCCAAGGCCGAGCTCATGGCGACGCTGGAGAAGGCCGACAAGCTCGTCCCCAAGGACAAGCCCCGCTATCTTATGGGGATGGGATACATCGAGGATATCCTCGAAGCCATCGACAGGGGCATCGACCTCTTCGACTGCGTCCTGCCGACCCGCAACGCCCGCAACGGCACTCTCTTCTCAAGCCGGGGAAAGATCATCATCAAGAACCGGAAGTATGCCCGGGACCGGCGGCCTATCGACCCGGACTGCGGCTGCTACACCTGCCGCCATTTTTCCCGGGCCTATCTCCGCCATCTCTACGAGCGGGAAGAGGTGTCTTCGGCCGTGCTCAACACCATCCACAATCTTTTCTTTTATCTTGACATCTTCCGCAAAATTAGGCAATCTATAGCACTCAATTTCTATCGAGAGTTTAAGCGCCAACTCTTAAACCAAATGAAGGAAAGCGAACCATGATCATGGCAGGTTTTTTGATGTCATCCCAGGCCGCCCAGCAGGCCCGGCCACAGAGCGGCGTCGGCATGTTCACCGCCCTCCTCCCCTTTCTGCTCGTCTTCGTCATCTTCTATCTTTTGATCGTTATGCCCCAGCGCAAACGCCAGAAGAAGCACCAGATGATGGTCGAACAGCTGAAGCCGGGGGACCGCATTATCACCTCCGGAGGCATCCACGGGACCGTGATGGGCGTGTACCCGGACCGGATCGAGCTCAAGATCGCGGCCAACACGAAGATCGATATCACCAAGAGCGCCGTGGCCGTCATCCTTGGACAGGGACAGCAAAAAAGCGAATCCGCCTAGAACCCGGAACCCGCGGATGCAAGGCCTTCTCAAAATCACAGGATAAGAGCTCGCGATGAAAAAGGGATTGCAGTGGAAATTGATCCTGACGCTCGGCGTGACGGCTCTGTCGATCTTTCTCTTTTTCCCCCCGAAAGACAAGATCAAGCTCGGCCTCGACCTGAAGGGAGGGATCCATCTCGTCCTCCAGGTGATGACAGACGACGCGGTCACCATCGAAACCGACCAGGAGATCGCCCGTCTCCAGGAGCAGCTCAAAAAGAAGAACATCACCTTCAAAACGATGGTCAAAGGCGATGCCGGGAAATTCACGATCCAGGGCCTCGGCCTTGACCAGGAAGCGGGCCTCAAGGGCGTCCTGGACGAGAGCTTCCAGGAATGGGACTACAGCTTCCTCGGTGATACAATCAGCCTTCAACTGAAGGACCCGACGGTGCGCTATCTCAAAGAGCAGGCCGTCACCCAGGCCCTGGAGACGATCCGCAACCGGGTTGACGTAATGGGCGTGAGCGAGCCCATGATCCAGCGGCAGGGTATGGCGGGCGACCGGATCGTCGTCGAGCTGCCCGGGATCGAAGACCCGGATCGGGTTAAGAGCATCATAAAGACCACCGCGATCTTGGAATGGAAGCTCGTGCGGGCCGGGCCGGCACCGGATGAGGCGACTTTGCTCGCCTCCACCGGAGGAACGGCCCCTGAGGACGCCCAAGTCGTCAAGGGCGATCCCAACCGGGAGCCGGGCTTCTATCTGCTTGACCGGGTGGCCACGGTATCGGGCAAAGACCTCCGGACCGTCCGCCGGTCGGTCGACGAGTGGAATTCCCCTGCCGTCTCATTCTCCCTCGACCCGGAAGGCGGCCGTCGTTTCGAAAAAGCCACCGGAGAGAACATCGGCAAGCAGATCGCCATCGTCCTGGATAACAGAGTCATTTCGGCTCCCCGTGTGGAGTCCGTCATCCCGGCCGCCACCGGCGGCATCATCCGCGGCCGTTTTACCGCCGAAGAAGCCGAGGACCTGGTCGTCGTGCTCAAAGCCGGGTCGCTCCCCGCGGGCATCCGGT
>DAIPLF010000251.1:0-4171 GCA_036769375.1 Candidatus Aminicenantota bacterium
ACCAAGGAACTGGAAGAGACCATCGACCGGATCGACTGCGACCTGATCGTCAGCGGGACACCGATCGACCTCAAGAGGGTGATCACTCCGAACAAGAAAATGCTCCGCGTCCGCTACGAACTCGAGGAGATCGGCTCGCCCACGCTCAAGGACGTCCTCAAGGGCTTTTGATGAAGCAGAGGATCGCCCTCATCGCCTTCGGCGGCAACGCCCTGCTCCCCGAGAACCAGCGGGGTCTCCAGGAAGAGCAGATCCGGAACGCCCAGCACGCCGCCCGGCTGATGGTCCACATCGTCCGCAAGGGCTACGAGCTCATCATCGTCCACGGGAACGGACCCCAAGTGGGGAATCTGCTCATCCAGATGGAAGAGGGGGTCACCAAGATCCCTCCGTTCAGCCTCGACGTCTGCGACGCCATGACCGAGGGCAGCATGGGATTCATGCTGGAGAAGGCCGTCATTAATGAGCTGCGGACCCATTCGATCGACAAGGAAGTGGCCACCCTGGTAACCCAGGTCGTCGTGGACAAGGACGACCCGGCCTTCCTGGACCCGACCAAACCGGTGGGCCCCTTCTACACCAAATACAGGGCCCAGGCCCTGGCCAAAGAAAAGAAATGGACAGTGGTCGAGGACGCCGGCCGGGGGTACCGCAAGGTCGTCCCCTCCCCCAAACCGATCGATGTCGTCCCCAAGTGGGTCATCCGGGACTTGGTCTGCGCCGGCCGGATCGTCATCGCCGCGGGCGGGGGCGGGATCCCGATCATCATCAACGGCCGCGGCCTTTTTAAAGGGGTCGAGGCCGTCATCGACAAGGATTACGTTGCCAGCCTGATCGCCAGGGAGGTCAAGGTGGACCTCTTTATCATCCTGACCGGGACCGAGCGCGTTTTCCTGGATTTCGGGGCGCCGCAGCAAAGGCCGGTCGAAAAAATGACCGTCGAGGAGGCCCTGGAATACCTGGCCCAGGGGCAATTCCCGCGCGGCTCCATGGGTCCCAAGATCGAGGCCGCCATCGAGTACATAAAAGCGGGCGGGAAAGAGGTCCTGATCACCTCGGCCAGTCATCTCAAAGCCGCCCTCCTCAACCGGTCGGGGACGCGGATAGCGGCCGCCTAGGAGGGAATAGGTGAAAAAAGACTTCATCTCCATCCACGACATCAGCCTTTACGAGTTCCACGAGATCCTGGACATGGCGGTCAAGATGAAGGCCGACCGCGATCATTATCACAAAGCGCTCAAGAAAAAAGTGCTGGCCATGATCTTCCAGAAGCCGTCTCTCCGCACCCGGATGACTTTCGAAGTCGGGATGCTCGAGCTCGGCGGGCACGCCATCTACCTGAGTCCCTCCGACGGCCAGGTCGGGGCGCGCGAGAGCTTTACCGATGTCGGCAAGAACCTGGAGCGTTGGGTCCACGGGATCATGATCCGGACCTTCGCCCACCAAAACATCCTCGACCTGGCGGCCGCCGTGAAGGTCCCGGTCATCAACGCCCTCTCCGACCTCCTCCATCCCTGCCAGGCCATGGCCGATTTTCTGACGCTCAAGGAGAAAGCGGGCGACCTGTCCAAGCTCAAGCTCGCCTATGTAGGCGACGGGAACAACGTCTGCCACAGCCTGATGTTCGCGGCAGCCAAGGCGGGCTGCACGATGGCCGTCGGAACGCCCGCCGGCTATGAGCCGGACCCCGATATCGTCAAGCTGGCCAGGGAGGACGGCAGGGACACTGGCTTTGCCTTGACCTTGACCAACGACCCCCGCCAGGCCGTGACCGGGGCCGATGCCGTCTACACGGATACCTGGACGTCCATGGGCCAAGAGGCTGAGAAAGAGGCCCGGCTCCGGATCTTCTCGCCCTACCAGGTGAACCGCGGACTGATGTCCCAGGCCAAGAAGGACGCGTACTTCATGCACTGCCTCCCGGCCCACAGGGGAGATGAAGTCACCGACGAGGTGATGGATTCCCCGAACTCTCTCATCTTCGACCAGGCCGAGAACCGGCTTCATGTCCAGAAGGTGATTATGGTATTATTAATGGGAAAAACCGAACAAAATGGATAAAGAGAACAACCTCACGCAGATCAGCGCGGACAACATCGCCTTCGTCGAACAGGAATTCGAGAAGACCCTCAGGCCTATCTTGCTCAAAGAGATCAGCGAGAAGCTGGCTTTCGACAAGACCGCCAGCCAAAGGGTCGCCGATGTCCTTAAGTACGACCCCAACTGCAAGTATCAGGTCGGCGACCTCATCTACAAGGAATACGATGAGACCCTGACCGTCAGCAGCAAGACCGTGGAACACTTCAAGGGGGCGGTGGTTCTCAAGGTCAAAAACAAGGTCTTCTACAAGAGCTTCGAGTGCGAGATGCTGGAGGTGGATTACACGGGGGGAGGCCTCTTCAGGAAGTACATCGATTACATGAAAAAGACCAAGACCCAGGTCCTTCTCCCCTCCGACTGTGAGGGAAAAAACCTGGCCCCCGAGACAATGATCAAAGCCGATGACCCCCGGCTCAGTGAACTCCCGATGACCGACCGGGACATGAGAACCCTGGAGAAAAACCTGCGGACGGCCCTTTCCAAGTCCGAAAAATTCTTCAACTGGAACGAGTATTGGCAGCTGGCCAAGAATCAGATTTCCGTCCCCGAGGAGACAGTCAAGGAAGCGGAGAAATACATCCAGGAGGCGCGCCGCTCGGCAGCGACTGAGGAGCTTGTCGGCAAGCTCTTCGGCCTGGAGCCATCGCACGACCTCTTCGATACCACCTGCCTGTCGTTCAACGCGGCGCTCGACAAGAAGTACAAGAAAGAGTTTGTCTTTGTCTCGCCCGTCGGCTGGGGGCGCTGGCACCTCAAGGCCATCCTCAACTCTTTCCTGGAAGAGCTCCCCCTGGCTGCTTCTCCGGCCAAGCTGCCGGAGACCGAAGCGACGGAGAAGCCCCAGCTCAGCACGTTCCACGAGTTCCCGCTCAAGATCTATCTCACCTGGCGGGAAGTCCTCTCGGGCGGAGTGCGCGTCCCCAAGAGCTTGAACAAGGAACTCTCTCATACCCGGGAATACACCTTCCTGGACGCCGAGGAGAACAAAAGCCACACCGTCTATTATTATCCCACGGGCTGTTTCTTCCTGGGTATGAAGGAGTTCTTCCAGGCCAGCAACATCCCCCAGGGGACCAGCCTGACGCTGGAGAGAAAGGGCCCGGGTCAATTCAATTTCTGGCTGAAAAAGTCCAAGAAGAAGATCTCCGTGCCCCAGCTGAACTACAACCCCGCAGAGGACCGTTTCTCCAGCCCGGGAGCCGAGGCCTTCACCTTCGCCCTGCCGAACAAGATCATCTTTCTGGAGAAAGAGACTTTGGCCCAGCTGCTGATCCTGAATGAGCAGCGGGAAGACAAAGACCTCCACGCTCTTCTCGTCCTTATATTCCAGAATTTCGGCCTGGCATCCGACGGCCATTCCCTCCATTTCCTCCGGGCTTACCATTTGGTGGATGTTCTCAAGCAGACCACCCAGGAGGATGTCGAAACCACCCTCCTCAACTCCCCGGAATTCAGCACATCGGAAAAGAAGAAGGGCATCTTCTACTACGAGGAGCCGCGCAAGGAGATCGAAGAGGTAAGGCCCGAGGAGCGTGTCGGAGCCGAGGAGGCCCCGGTCTTAGGAGCCCCCGGGGAAGGGTTGCCGGAGGAGGCCATTCCGGAAGAAGAGGTCGAAAGGGAAGAGATCCTTCCTCCCGTCCCGGTCATGGTCGCCCCGGCCGTCGAAAGGATTAAGGTCGAAGCGCCTCCGGCCAAGGAAAAAGCGGCCAAGAAGAAGAAGCCGAAGGTCGAGGGAGAGCGAGGACCGCGCCCCCGGAAAAGCGAACGCCGGGTGATCGAGGAGCGCATCGAGCTGGCCGAAGGCGAACAGGAGGCTCTTGCCGCCGTCAAGGAAAAAGAGGAAGCGGAAGAAGAGATCGCAGCCAGAGAAAAGAAGGAAGAGCCCAAGCCTGCGGCGGCGAAAGAAGTCACCTTCGGAGGGCTGTTCGCCGAGAAGTTAAAGACCGCGCTCGGCAAGAAGAAAAAAGAGAAAGAGGAAGACCAGCCCCGATAGGCCCCGGCGAATCCTCCTAGTAGCGGTGGACCTTGCCGCCGACGATGACGATCTCGGGCTTGCCCAGGAAATCAAACG
>DAIPLF010000252.1:0-4158 GCA_036769375.1 Candidatus Aminicenantota bacterium
GACCTCGATTTTCCCGGGTCCGATAGACAGGGAATTTGTCAAACATCCAGGTACCCATAACTAAGGATCAGGAGTCTATCCGGGCGGACAGGCCTGCGCTCCTGCCCAAGCCGGCCTGGCTAAAGGTCAGACTCCCCGCTCACGGGAACTTTTTCGAAGTTACCAGCATCATAAAAAGAAATCACCTCCACACCATCTGTCAGAGCGCCAAGTGTCCCAACATCGCCGAGTGCTGGTCGGCCAAGACGGCGACGTTTCTCATCCTCGGCGATACCTGCACCCGGGGATGCAGCTTCTGCGCCGTAAAGAAGGGAGCGCCAGCCGGGCAGTCTGAGGAAGAGCCAGGGCAAGTGGCCGAAGCGATCGCCGGCATGGGAATCGACTATGCGGTCGTCACGTCGGTCACCCGCGACGATCTCCCTGACGGAGGCGCTTCAGCCTTCGTCAAGACCATCCGGGCGATCAAGGAAAGGCGGCCGCGAGCGAAGGTGGAAGTCCTCATTCCTGATTTCCAGGGGAGTGAAGAGGCGATCGCCGCGGTCAATGCTTCCGGGCCGAACGTCCTCAACCATAACGTGGAGACGACCGAACTTGGCTATCCCCGCATCAACCGCCCCCGCGGGAATTACCGGCGTTCTCTTGGAGTGCTCCAAAAGGCTAAAAGTTTGGGCGCACTGACCAAATCCGGGCTCATGGTCGGGCTCGGAGAAGCCGCGGCTGAAATCGAGCAGACACTCTCGGACCTGAGGAGCGTCGGCTGCGATCTCCTGACGATCGGACAGTACCTGCAGCCATCCCGGGAAAATCCGCCGGTCGACCGCTACTACAGCCCCCAAGAATTCGAAGCCCTGCGAGACCGGGCGCTAGCCCTCGGGTTCAGAGATGTCGCCGCCGGACCGTTGGTCCGGAGTTCCTACCAGGCTCGCAGGTTGTTCCTCTCTTCGACGCCGGGAGGCGCCTAGAACCCATGCGCTACTTGGTCTTCGCCGACATCCACGGGAACCTGGAGGCCTTCCAGGCCGTGCTCAAGTTCACCCAAAAGAAGAAGATCGAGCACTATATATTCCTCGGCGATATGGTCGGCTATGGAGCTTCGCCCAACGAGATCATCCAGAAGATCCAGAGCTTGAAACCCCTTTCGCTGATCCGAGGAAACCACGATAAGGCCGTCTGCGGGCTGGATTCCATCGAAACCTTCAATCCCATCGCCGCCTCCGCCATTTTCTGGACCAAAGAGAGGATCCTGAAGAAGAACTACAATTTCCTGCTCCGCCAAAAGCAGGGTCCGCAATTCCTGCACGACACCATCACCATCTGCCACGGCGCGCCGTTCGACGAGGACTACTACATCTTCGGAGAGTTCGACGCCGCCGAGGCCTTTGACCACGTCAAGACGCCCCTCTGCTTTTTCGGCCATACCCATTTTCCCTTCGTCTATGTGGAGAAAGACAGCATCGTCGAAGGGACCTTTATCGAAGGCGAGTCCAACGAGGTCAAGCTCGAGAAGGGGGTCCGTTACCTCATCAACCCGGGCTCGGTCGGCCAGCCGCGGGACAGGAACCCCCGGGCTTCTTGCGCCATCTACGACTCGGAGACCCGGATCATCAAGTTCCACCGGCTCGACTACAACATCGAAGAGGCCCAGCGGAAGATCTTGGCCGAGAGACTCCCCCCTGCCCTGGCCGAAAGGCTGTCCCTGGGCATCTAAAACCGGGGATTCGCATAGCAGTACACACAGCTGTGCGGACAGGTCTGAGTGTAGCTTCCTATATCCAGCGACTCCGTGCAGCGGCACTCCCGCCTCTGAGTCCTGTCCTTCGCGCCCGAAGCAGGCGCCCCCTGCGGGTGGCATTCCTGGAGGAGGCGGCCGTCAATGCAGGCAGAGGGAAGGAGCCCCGGCACATCGGCCACGAAATCCTGACTGCAGACATACAAGTTCAATCCGTTTGACCGGGCAACGGCGGAAAGATACAGGGCATCGTTCCGCTTTTCCTCCTGAGTCGGGTCCACGTAGGGAAATCCCAGTTTCAAGGCGCGGCGCCGGGACTTTCCGTACCATTGGGCGAAGCTGAAGCGGATATTCCGGATCCCCAGCCCGGCAGCCCTCGGGGCCAGCTGTTCAAAAAAGTGGAGGTTGGTCTTGAGTTCATCATTCTCCCTCCAGGTGATCACGGGGTCGAACCTCAGGGAGATGCGCTCGGGACGCCCGGCCAATCCGAGCAGCGTTTCAAGCTGCTTCAAGGCGGTCGGGAAGGCGGGGACCTCCTTCTCGACCGGCGTCCCGCCGAGCCCGGTGATCGTAAAGTGGAAGTAGAGCTGGCTGTATTTCCGGAGACCGTCCAGGAGTCCGCCCTCGTTGGCGATGAGGTTCTGGAAATTTTTGGACCAGAGAACGAACGTGTGGACCTTATCCGGGCTGAGGTCGACGCTATAGGCGCGGCCTGACGGACCCAGCACCTCCGCTTTTTCCGCCCGGATGACTCCCGCCAGCCAGCCAGGGAAAAAGGCGACCAGGTCGGTCCTCCGCGAGGCGCTGATGACTTTCTTCATCGTTTCTTGGCCCTTCCTTGACAGGCCTGCCGATTGACTTTAGTATTCTAGCCGACGAGGTTTCGAGTATCAATGACGGTCCTGCGCTCGGAAAACCTGACCAAGAGCTACGGCGGCCGGGAGGTCGTCCGGAGCGTCAATGTCCGTGTCCAGTCCAGCGAGATCGTCGGGTTCTTAGGCCGGAACGGCGCCGGCAAGACAACGACTTTCCAGATGGTCGTCGGCCTGGTCAAACCGGACCAGGGCGCCGTCTATCTTGACGATGAGGACATATCCCGGTGCGCAACACCGCAAAGGGCGCGCCTGGGCATCACCTACCTCCCCCAGGAAAACTCCGTCTTTCTCAAGGCTTCGGTGGAGAACAACCTCCGGCTCATTCTCGAACTCCTCCCCTATGATAAGGAAGAAAAAGAGAAGCTTTCCCATGATCTCCTGAACGAGCTCGGCCTTCTCCCCGTGTCGGGACAGTCCGCCCACAGCCTGAGCGGAGGAGAGCGGCGCAAGCTGGAGATCTGCCGGTCACTGGTCCTGAAGCCCAAGTTCCTTCTCTTGGACGAACCATTCACTGGAATCGACCCCCTGACCATCATCGAACTCCAAAAGATCCTGCTCCGCCTGAAAGAAAGGAATATCGGGATTATCATCTCCGACCACAACGTCCGCGACACGCTCCGCATCACCGACCGGGCGTACATCCTGGACGAAGGTGTCGTGCTGATCGAGGGGAGCCCAAGCCAAATCGCCGCGGACGAACTGGCCCGCAAGAGATTTCTGGGCGACGATTTCGCCCTGCTTTAGGACGGAGCTAATCTTCTCCCGAGAAGTAGTGGTCTCCCAGGGTCTCCCCCAAGAAGAAAAGGAACAGGAAGAAGTATAGGAGGAGTAAGATGAAGTAGAAGGCCAGCACGGGGATGGTCGAGCCTACAATGAGGCGAAGGAAGGACACGCCGATGACCTGAGCGGTGAACCAGAGGCTGATCAGCCACAGGGCTGTGATAAAGACCACGTCAACGAGCTTGGACCTGAGCTTCAGGGAAAACCCAGTCCTCTTACGGGCCTCTTTGCTGGGCCTCCACCTCTCTGCTTCTTCTCCCTCATCCGCCTCTTTCCCCTCCGCCATATCTGCCATGGCGGTCGTGGTGAAAGGCAAGGCCGCCTGGGTGATCTTCTCGGGTATGCCGATCCCTGAATCCGCTGTCCATTCGGGGACGGTAGGCGTCTTCCCCGGCACAATCTCGTCTTCTGCGGCCGTCTCCCCGGTCTTTTCGAGAACGGACTCCGGAGGAGATGGCTCTCCTTTCATCCCCCTGGCCCAGGGCGGGAGTATCTCCCCCGTCGTCGGGGCCGGCTTCTCTCTCTTCCCTTCTTCTTCCTGTTCCTCGATCTCCCCGGTGAGGCCCTCCATGTCTTTGGTCCTAAAGACCAACTCATCCTCTTCGATCGAGACTTTATATTTCTTCTGGGAATCACCGACCTGGTCGGGCCCCGGAGTCAATTCCCCGGTCTCTATTTTTTCGCTGAGCTCCTCGATTTCCTCTTCCTCTTCGAGCTCTTCTTCCTCGTCTTTCTCTTCCTCAGCTTCAAGCTCGAGTTCGTCCGTGTCTCCGT
>DAIPLF010000253.1:0-1646 GCA_036769375.1 Candidatus Aminicenantota bacterium
TTTTTCTCTTTCTCTTGATGGCGTTCCGGGTATCCACAACGAGCGGCGCGTTGCGAACGATCCATTTGTAGTCATAGACGGAATGGTTCGTGGCGATGATCACGGCATCGCTTGACTTGAGCCGCTTGGCCGTCAACGCCACGGAGCGCAGGTCGAGACCGGGGTATTCCCTGTGTCCGGCGCAACGCGGGACATACGGGTCGTTATAGGCAACCCGGGCACCTTTTTCAAGAAAAACGCTCATGATCTTGAGCGACGGGGATTCTCGCGTATCATCAATATCCTTCTTGTAGGCCAGCCCGAGGATAAGGATCCGGGCATTGCGCATTGATTTGTCCCGCCTGTTCAAGGCATCGATGGTCTTGTTGACCACGTAGTACGGCATCCGGGTGTTGATCTCGCCGGCCAGCTCGATGAACTTAGTCGGATAGTCGACCTCTTTCGCCTTGTAGGTGAGATAAAACGGATCGACAGGGATGCAGTGGCCGCCGTACCCGGGCCCGGGATAAAAGGGCATGTAGCCGAAAGGCTTAGAGGAGGCCGCCTGGATGACCTCCCAGATATCGATGTCCATGCGTTCAAAGATGATCTTGAGCTCGTTCACCAGAGCGATGTTGACCGACCGGAAGATATTCTCCAGGAGCTTGACGGCCTCGGCGACCCGAGTCGAGGAAACCGGCACCGTCCGGATAATGATCTGGTCGTAGAGGAGACGGGCCAGCCGCCCGCAGTCCGGGGTCAGCCCTCCGATGACCTTGGGAATCGTCCCCGTTGAGAAACTCTTGTTGCCAGGGTCCTCGCGCTCGGGAGAAAATGCCAAGAAGAAATCACGGCCAGGACGAAGCCCTCCCTTTATCAAGATAGGCAGCATCTCCTCGTCGGTTGTGCCGGGATAGGTTGTGCTCTCCAGCACGACAAGTTGACCTTTTCTCAGATACCTGGCGATGACCCTCGTCGACTCCAGAACATAGGAAAGGTCGGGGTCTTTGTGGACGTCAAGGGGTGTAGGCACACAGATGATGATGACGTCCATATTGCGCAGCCCGGCGAAATCTCCGCTCGCCCGAAAAGCCTTTTTTTTCAGGAACCCCCGGAGTTCCAGGGTCGAGATATGACGGATGTAGCTCCTTCCCTTGTTCAGGGAATTCACTTTCTTCGGGTCGATGTCGAACCCGGTCACCCTGAATCCTTTGGTCAGAAACAGTTTGACGAGAGGTAGGCCCACGTAGCCGAGTCCGATAACCCCGACGCGAACCTGCTTACTCCGGATCTTCCGCTCGAGTGCAGACGACTCTTGGCTCATCTTATTTCCTCTCCATATACCATCCCGCCGTCTTCTTCAACCCCTGCCTGAACCCGACCAAGGGCTCGAAACCCAGGACCCTTCTGGCGTTGCCGATATCGGCAAACGAATGCGTGATGTCTCCCGGACGGGGGTCCGTATAGATCGGCCTGACAGAAACACCCGTCAGTTCGCAGATCTCACTCACCAGGCTGTTGATCGTGGTCCTCTCCCCCGAGCCGATGTTGAAAACCCCGCCCAGGGCCTCTTCCGGCGCCTCAATCGCCCCGAGATTGGCTTCTACGGCATCCGCCACGAAAACGAAGTCCCTGGACTGCTCGCCGTCGCCAAAGATCTGGGGCCT
>DAIPLF010000253.1:1746-4149 GCA_036769375.1 Candidatus Aminicenantota bacterium
GGATCTGAGATCGAACCGGGCACGGACGTCAGGGCCGCCAGGTGGAAAACAAAATCGACACCCCGGAGTGCCCGCCTGCAAGTCTCCAGTTCGCGGATATCCCCCTCGACCAACTCGATGAAACTCTGGAACGGCGAGAGGTTCTCCTGCTTCCCGGTGCTGAAGTTATCGAGCACCCGGACTTTTTCTCCCCGCCGGACAAGCTCTTCAGCCGTATGAGAGCCGATGAATCCGGCCCCCCCCGTGACCAAAAAAGTGTTCATAACCAGCCCTCACTGGAGGAGGTTAAAGATAGCCCAAGTCCTCCAGCTTCTTCAGGACATTGCCGACGCTCTCCTCGAGCGTCTCCTTGTCTGTCTCCAGCAGGATCTCGGGGTTCTCAGGCTCCTCGTAGGGGTCGGAAATTCCCGTGAACTCCTTGATCTCCCCTCTTATGGCTTTCTTATACATGCCCTTGACATCCCGGCGCATGCACTCATCAAGAGAGCACTTGGCATAGACCTCAATGAAGTCGCCGATCTCCTGCCGCGAGCGGGCCCTGACCTCGCGGTATGGGGAGATAAAAGACGTCAGCACGGCGACCCCGTTCCGGGTCAGGAGCTTGGCTACAAAAGTGACCCGGCGGATGTTCTCGTCGCGGTCTTTCCGGGAGAATCCCAGGTCGCGCGTCAGGTCCTGCCTGACGATGTCCCCGTCAAGCCGCTCCACCCGCATCCCCCGACTGCGAAGGATATCCGCAACCTTGTCAGCCACCGCTGATTTCCCCGAACAGGGCAAGCCCGTGAACCATAGGGTAAAGCCTTTTTGGCGGCGATCGTTCTTCTCTGCCATCGCTAGTTATCTCCTCTCTGTTGGCTTTTTTCCTGCTATCACTCGTTGAAAGGGTTCTTGAACTGCATGATGACCTTGGCCACCTCGGGACGCATCAGCTCGGGAGGCGGGATCTGGCCTTTGACCAGAAGGTCACGGATCTTGGTCCCGCTGAACTGGATCTGGTCGCAGGTCTGATGGGGGCAGATCTTCTCGTTGACCACAGACTGGCACTTCTTACAGAAGTAAAACGCTCGGAAGAACAGGGGCGCGATCCCCAGGTCGGGGAACTCCTCAAAGATGTCCTGGGCAGCGTACGGATGGTAGTAAGTCCCCACTCCGGCATGATCCCGCCCGATGATGATGTGGGTGCAGCCGAAATTCTTGCGGACGACGGCATGGTGGATGGCCTCCCGCGGACCCGCGTACCGCATCTCCATCTGGAGGATGGCCATCACAGCCCTTTCCTTGAGATAGTAGTGCTTGATCAGTTCGTCATAGGAGGCCAGGATGACCTCGTCCTTGAAGTCCCCCTTTTTTTTGCGTCCGATCACCGGGTTGACGAAGACGCCGTCGGTGAAAGTCAGGGCCGTCTTCTGCACATATTCATGACCGATATGAGGGGTGTTCCGAGTCTGGAAGGCGACGATCGTCTTCCACCCTTTTTCCCTGAAGAGGATCCGCGTCTCCTTGGGGCTGAGCTTATAACGGTCAAAGGGTGTCGGCGAGACCTCGAGAAGGTCGAGGGGTCCGGCCAGAAGCACATCCTTCATCCCGGCGATCTTGGCCACTCCCGGATGGGCCCGGTCCATGGTCAAGAAGACCTTCTCCGCCAACTCATCTTTATCATAACCATACTTTTCCTCCAGGTGGAGGACGGCCACCGGCCGGCCGCTCTCGTTCTCCAGGAGGATGTCTGTCCCTTCCTTGAACCGGGCGGCCTCCTCCGGGTCAGCGTCCAGGACGATGGGGATGGTCCAGGGGAGATCATTGGGCAGGCGCATCTCGTTCAGGACGTTCCGGAGAGCGGCCTTTCCCATGAATCCTTCCAGGGGGGAGAAAACGCCGCTGGCGATGTTCTCGACATCCGAAACCGATTCGTCGTTGATCCTGAGCTTGGGCAGCGACTTAGACGCAGCCAGGACATCTTTCTTGCATTCTCCGTCCAGGATCCTGTCGACCAGTTTACCGCCATGGGGTTGGATCATTTAAACCTCCGGGTTGAAGCTGGGGTTAGCGTAAAATTCGGCCTTCAATCGATGTAGCCGAGGGCTTTGAGTCGTTCCTTGACCTTTTCCTCGTCCTCTTGGCTGAAGGCCTCTCCCTTTTTTTCTTCCTGGGCAAGTC
Organism: Candidatus Aminicenantota bacterium; assembly: GCA_036769375.1. Taxonomy (GTDB): domain Bacteria; phylum Acidobacteriota; class Aminicenantia; order Aminicenantales; family UBA8522; genus UBA8522. Next base: position 3,904 of record DAIPLF010000253.1, read on the forward strand.
TTTCCCGCAGCACCTTAATGACATAGTTCGACACGGACGCGGCTTCCGTCCCCTTGATCATCTCTTCGATCTTCTTGTAGAGCGACATGGGAATGGATACGGTCATCGATTCTTTTTCCATGGTGTTTCCTCTTCAGGCGGAAAGGCGCTCTGCGTCCTTCCCGGCCCTTGTGACCTAAAAATAGAACAAAAATATATACGATTTCCGTTTTTTTTTCAACTTTTGTCCGCCGAGGCCCCGCGGGG
>DAIPLF010000254.1:0-4143 GCA_036769375.1 Candidatus Aminicenantota bacterium
AGACCGCCTTCGACGTCGGCCAGCTGGCTGAAGCCGTCACCGGAATGGCGGTGGCCATGCTCGAAGATCAGGGCAAGATCTCGGCCGCCGACCCAGTCAAGAAATACCTCCCCGACCTTCCCCCCTATGCGGATGGTCTCACGGTCGCCCACCTCATCCACCATACCAGCGGTCTCCCCGACTGGTACGAGCTGATAACGGCCGCCGGCTGGAACAACGGTGACGCCATGACCCTCGACCAGGTGCACAAGATCATTGCGCGCCAGAAGCAGCTTCTTTTCGAGCCCGGGTCGAAAAGCCTTGCTTCGCGAACCGACTATGTCCTTCTCGCTCAAGTGGTGCGCAGCGTGACCGGACAGTCTCTCCGGGATTGGGCCTGGACGAACATCTTCAAGCCGCTGGGCATGACCCGGACGCTCTTCCGCGACAGCTACAGGGAGATCGTCGAAGACCGGGCCTATTCGATTAATTATCACCCCCGGGACGGCTATCTCAAGGGGGCCGACAACCTGGGAGTCGTCGGATCGCTGGGGCTTTTCACGACCCTCGATGACTTCAGCAAGTGGGTGGTGAACCTTGAAGAGCCAGCGGTCGGCTCTGCAGGCGTCAAGGAAAAAATGCTGACGCCGGGAAAGCTCGGGAACGGCGGCGACGCCGGCCATTCCTTCGGGTTCGCGGTCGATTTCTACAAAGGCGTCAAGCGGGTCCACAAGAGCGGTGCGTGGGGAGGGTTCCGCACCGCCTTCCGGTATTTTCCGGAAGCTTCGTTGGCTGTGTTCGTCTTCAGCAATTGGGACTATGACTGGAACGAGCCCGGTATGTATGCCGACAACGCCGCCGATGTCTGCTTGGAACCGCTGCTGGAGAAGCCCAAGGCTCCGCAGGCGCCGGCTGCCGCCAAGCCGAAAGCGCTCAAGCTGAGCGAAGCGGCGCTTGCTCCGTATGCCGGCGAGTACCGAATGGGAGCAAGGAACTATATTATAATTTCGCCGGAGAAAGGGGGGCTCCTGCTGAAGTTAGGCCCCCAGGCTTTCCGGCTGGTACCAGTGGGGGAGGGGCTGTTTGCTTTCGAGGACCCGAACATCCCCATTGTCATCACCTTTTCCAAGGGGGCGGATGGAAAAGTGAGCCAGCTGTCTTTCAACCAGGGGACCGGAGAGGAAACGGCGCCCAAGGTCGAGCGGGAAACACTCACTGCCGGCGATCTCAGTTCTTATAAAGGAGCCTATTACTGCGAGGAACTGGACGCCCGCTATGAGATTGTTTTGCGGGAGGGCCAGCTCGTCCTCAGCAGCCTGCGGACGGGAGACATTGGCTTGACGCCGGAGAACCGCAAGACCTTTGTCAGCGGAGGAGTCGGATTTCAGCTCATCTCGTTTCTGATCGGGGAGAAAGGCGAGGTGACGGGGTTCAGGGTAGACTCGGATTCCCTCCGCCAGCTGGTCTTCCGGAAGGAATAGACGCCTTCAGCTCCGGCCTGGTTTGGGCTGCCGCTTCTCCGTGAATCGCGCGGGCCGGGCGCTGGAGGCCGACATGTCGATCCGGCCTTCAAATTGAGATCCCTCGGCGATGGCCAGGAGTTTCGTCTGGATATTGCCTCGCATCTTGGCACTGGCCCGGAGCTCGACCTGGAGGGCGGGGCCGATGTCTCCCTCGAGTTTGCCTTCAAGGATGACGTACCCAGAGAGGATATTGCCCTTCACCCTGGCAGTCTCTTTGATCCACACAAGGCCTTCACAGCGGACGTTTCCGTGCATCTCCCCGGCGATCCGGGCGCCGGTGCGGCCGCTGATCTCTCCCTTGAAGGAGGCCTGGGCTGAGACGGCCGAATCATCGGGGCTCGACCTATCTGCCAGCCGGCGGACCTGAATCTCAGGGGCGGGACGCGTCTCCGGGGAGACGGCAGGCATCTCCGTGGGGGGAGCGGGGCGCGGCGGTTCTTCCGGTGGCGGCGCTCCGAAAACCTTGGACTTAAATCCCTTGAGCATCAAGTACAGCTTAACCGTCCGAGGCCACAGAGTCAAGACCCGCGGTTCCCTGGTGTGCTAAAATGAAGGGGAAAGGAGGTTCCGATGAGCTGGTCGATCAAGCTGTTCCGCGTCAAGGGGATCGAGATCCGGGTCCATCTGACCTTTGTCTTGATATTGATCTGGGCGGCGAGCCGCTGGGGAGTCACCATGAAGGGCGGCATAACAGGCGCCCTCTACGGGGTTTTGGTGATACTCCTCCTCTTCGCTTGCGTGACCATCCACGAGCTGGCTCACAGCCTGACCGCTATGCGGTTCGGCGTCAAGGTTCGCAACATCACGCTCCTTCCGATCGGTGGGATCTCGCAGATGGACGAGATGCCCAAGAAACCGTCGGAGGAGTTGCGCATGTCCCTGGCCGGACCGCTGAGCAACTTCATCATCGCCGTGGTCCTGCTCCTTCTTTCCATTCCCATGAACTTCCAGGCAGAGGTTTCCGCCGGGCGGATGAGCCAGGTGCTTGGCTCTGTGAGCTGGGAGGGACTCTTGGCTTATCTCATAACGGCCAACCTCATGCTCGGTCTGTTCAACCTCCTGCCCGCCTTTCCCATGGACGGTGGACGCGTCCTGCGTTCCATTCTGGCTATGCGTATGGATCATGCCAAGGCGACCTCGATCGCGGCCGCGGCGGGTCAGGGGCTGGCTTGGGTGATGGGGCTGGTGGGCGTCTTGAGCGGCGCCTGGACGCTGGTCATCATCGCCGTTTTCATCTATCTGGGAGCCGGCCAGGAAGGCAAAATGGTCGAGGTCAAGAACGTGCTCGGTGAAATGCGCGTGAACCAAGCCATGACGACGGAGTGCCATGGCCTGTCGCCGAACGATCCTCTGTCGGTGGCTATTGACCTTATCCTGCATGGGTTCCAGACTGTTTTTCCCGTGCTCGAAGAGGGCCGCCTCGTGGGAGTCCTGACGGAGGCCGATCTGGTGAGCGCTCTCAAGCAGTACGGTCCGGAGGTGGCCATTAAGATGGCCATGCGCACGGACGTGCCGACAATCGAGCCCGGCAGCTCGCTGTTCGACGCCCAGCAGTTGATGGCTGAGAAACGGCTCAACGCGCTGCCGGTGGTCAAGGGAGGGCGGCTCGTCGGACTTCTCACTCCACAGGACGTGAGCGAGGCCTACCTGTTCCTCTCTCTAAAGCCCGGCCTCCTCGCCAAAACTCATTAATTGTTGAGACCTGACTCCAGAGATAAGGAAGGCGAGCGGATGAATAACAGACAAATCGTACAGGCGTGGGCAAGGAAGAGGGGATACTGCGCAGCTGTGGGCCGAGTTTCGCTTCTGGAGGACGTGCGCAATTCCCTCGAGAAGCGCCGGAGGTCGGGAGAGATCGATGCGGGCTTCTTCCGGGAGAACCTGGAGGCTTTCACCTATCTTGAGGGGATTTCACTCCGAAATCCGTGCTCGATCATCATCGTCGCTGTCCCCAAGCCGGCTTTCATTTTGACTTTTACCGTGGGAGGAAAGAAGGTCGAAACGATCCTCCCCCCGACCTATGTCCGCTACCGGAAGACATTCGCCGAAGTCAGAGATGACCTTGGTGAAGCCCTTTCAGGCGCCGGCTTCCGGGTGGAGCTTCTGAACGCTCCGCTCAAGGCTCTGGCCAATCGGCTTGGACTCGTTTCCTATGGCCGGACCAACGTCGGCTATATCGAGGGCCTGGGAAGTTTTTTTCAGCTCGTCGGCCTCGTCTCCGATATGCCGTTCGCTGAGAAGGACATGCCTTCCCCGCGCGAGGAGACGCTCCTCTCCAAATGCCTGAAGTGCAGGATCTGCGCCGCGGCCTGCCCGACGGGAGCCATCGAGGAAGGAAGGGTGCTCCTCCACGGAGAAAAATGCTACACCCTGTTCTCCGAGTCGCCGAACCCGATCCCCGAGGACATCAAACCGCCTTCGCCGGATTGCCTGATCGGATGCCTGAGGTGCCAGGAGTTGTGCCCGGAGAACAAGGGTTTGCTGAGGCGAGAGCAGGCGGCCGTGTCCTTCGACGAGGAGGAGAGTGAAGCGTTTCTTGGGATAAAGCGGGCGGCGGACGGTCCTGCCTTCGACCGGGCCCAGGCGAAGTTCCGGGAGCTGGGGTTGAGCGAAGGCCTTCCCGCGTTCAGACGGAACCTCG
>DAIPLF010000010.1:0-1345 GCA_036769375.1 Candidatus Aminicenantota bacterium
TCATTTGAAGAGCTCCGGGCGGAGCTTGACACTTGGGGAGAGCCCGCCTACAGAGTGAAGCAGGTCTCCGAATGGGTCTATCAAAGGGGGGCCAGCTCGTTCGCTGCCATGACCGACCTCCCCAAGACCCTGAGACAGCGGTTGGAGGAGACCTATGATCTCAAGCCTCTAGAGCTCGCCGAGAAGCTCCGTTCTGAGGATGGGGCCGAGAAATTCCTCTTCCGGTTGAACGACGGCCGGCTTATTGAAACCGTGCTCATCCCATCCGGAGACCGCCGGACGCTCTGCCTCTCGACCCAGGTCGGCTGCAAGTTTGCCTGTGTTTTCTGCGCCAGCGGGGCGGGCGGGTTTGAGAGGAGCCTGCTCGCCTCGGAGATGCTTGGCCAGGTTCTCTTCCTGAAGGACAGACTCGAGGTCCGGCTGACCAATTACGTCTTCATGGGAATGGGGGAGCCGCTGGACAACTTGGACAACACCGTCCGGACGATCCGCATCATGAATTCGGGCGAAGGCCTGAACATCGCCGCCCGCCGCATCACTATCTCCACGGTCGGGATCGTCCCGGCCATAGAAAAGCTGGCGAGCCTGGGGCTCCAAATCAGCCTCTCGCTTTCGCTTCACGCCACGACGGACGAGCTTCGCTCCAGGATCCTGCCGGCAAACCGGAAATATCCGTTGGCGGAAGTGATCAAGGCGGGCGCCCGCTATGCACGAACGACGGGGCGGATGATCACTGTCGAATACATCATGATCTCCGACCTTAATGACTCCGCGGCCGACGCCCGCCGGCTGGCTTCTATCGCCAGGAAGCTCCGGGCCAAAGTCAATCTCATTCCCTATAGCCCAGGCTGCGGTCCTGAGTTTGCGCCTTCATCCGGGCTGAAGCAGCAGGCATTTGTTCAGGCCCTCGAGAGCCTCGGGGTGGGGGCAACGATTCGCCTCTCGAAGGGAGCGGCAATTCGGGCGGCCTGCGGCCAACTTGCCGGCAAAACAAGGCCCCCCTCTTTCAATGAGAGACGCCGCCGGGGAAATGAGCGTACTCGGTGAATGAAACCCTCCGGCCTTTCCGGCTCCAGGAGACGCCAAGCTCCGAGGGAAGCGCGTTCTTCCGGTAGCATTCTTCGAGCACCTCGGCAAGCCCGGCCACCGTGACTTCCCGGCTTCCCGGCTCTCCCTTGGATGCAATGATAGTCCCAGGAAATTTTTGGATCTCCGGCATCGAATCATGGGCTCCGTTGACGGCCAGGACCTGCCCCAGGGCTGCTTCGAGCCCGCAGGCGGGGACTCCTCTCCCATTCACTGAATCGATCGCCTCCCACATTTTCCGGAGCGGTTCTCTGTCGGG
>DAIPLF010000010.1:1445-5439 GCA_036769375.1 Candidatus Aminicenantota bacterium
TCGGCCTCCCTCATCCTGGCCACCTCCTGGACCGTCGCGGCTGCCGGCTTTTCGCAGAGCACGTCGCTTTCCCGCGACAAGGCCAAGCAGGTGTGATCGCAGTGGAAGTGGATCGGCGAGGAGATGATGGCCAGGTCGGCCCGGTGCCGCTCATAGAATTCCTCCAGTCGTGCGAAGATTGGGACATTCGAGGCCCGGAGTTCGGACAGCTGCGGGCATCTCTGGGGCTGGGGGTCGACCGCACCAGCCAAGTGGAAATCCCGCTTCCCCGCGTTCTCCAGGAGGGCGGCGAGGTAGACTGCGCCCATCCCCCCGATCCCGACAAGGACTATAGAAACCGGTTTAGACATTGCGGCTCAGTAGTCAGCCAGCCTATGGTATTCATCGATCATGGCCATGACGTTGTCGTAACGGCTGCCGACAGCGATACTGTGGCTTGTTCCCAGAATGAAGCGGCCGCCCTCCTTGGCACAGGCCATAGCGCGCCTTACGTCCCGCCTCACCTCCGCGGGTGTGCCGGCGATCAGGTTTTCCAGAGAGACGCCTCCCCAGAGGGCGAACTTCGTCCCGTGGCTTTCTTTCAGCCGGCCGATTTCCATGCCGGCGGTTTGCTGGATGGACTGGTAGCAATCGATCCCCATCCCGGCGAAGAAATCCAAGTAGGTGTTGACATTGCCACAGCTGTGCAGGATGACCTTCTTCCCAAAGTCCCGCTGCAGACGGCGCACCCGGGCCTTGTTGGACTCGAGGAAGTACCTTCGAAACATCTCCGGGCCGACAAAAGGACCGGTCTTATGGCCGAAATCGTGAGCCAGGAGGACGGCGTCGGAATCCGGGTGAATGAGTACCGGGTCGGCGAGGTCCTGCTCGCGTCGCAGCTGTTCGGTCGCCGCGGCGATGATCTCCGGCTTCTCCAGAAGGGCGAGCGAGGCCTTCTCCAGACCACCCGGGAGCACCAGGCCGACGATCCCGCCCGAAGGCCCGCAGATGAACTTCTTGCCCTTGAATTCGCGGACCACAGCGTCGAGGACCTCCTGGGAACGGGAGTCGCGCACGGGCGGCGCAGGTTCCTGCAGGAAGTCATTCAGGGTGAAAGTCCTGGATTCGTTGACCGGGTCCCGCACGCAGGTGATATCTTCGGTCAGGGCCGAGTACTTGAAGACCCGGCCGGACCGGTCTTCCCAGGTGGAGTCGTCGATCTTCCGTGGCGGGGCATCGTCGCTCTGAGGCGGGATTTCCCAGGTGGCCATGGGGAAGGTGACGAGATCAAGCTCGAGTCTGCGGTGAAGTTCGATATGGTCACGGCGGTAGCTCTCAGCCACCTCGTCATGCCGTCCCTCCCAGAAGGCGACCTGCGACCTGGCCTTGGCGCGGAGATAGGTCTCGTGGCCGATGATCTTTTCTACCGTGTCGAAATCGATGGCGAACTCGCCCCAGGGCACGCGATCGGGGATCCGACCTTCGAGCGTTGCCAGGACCCGTTCTTGGGAGTTCATCCGTCGTCTTTCAGTCGCCTTTCCAGGAGGTCGAGCTCACGGAAGATCCCGGTGCGAGGATGGAAGGATAGCGTCTTTATTTCGAAAGGAGAGAGGCTAACCCTTTTTCTGGCCGCCGCCCAGCGGAGAGAGAGGAGTGTTGTCCGCTTTTTGCCCGTCGGCTCAAAGAGACGGATGATGAGACTATTCCCGTCCTCTGCCTTCTTGAGCGCGGTGATCACCACCGATTCGCCGCTGAGTTCCGCGAAAGGCCGGGGCTTTTGGCCGCGGCCCGCAGGGAAGAAGCTCAAGACATAGGGCTTCTCATTCTTTGCCAGCGCCTCGCGGTCGACCGCGGTCAGGCGCGAGGAGAGCGTTCCTCCATTGAGCCAGAAGCGGAACATCCTTTCTCCCTGGTCAATACGAGGCACATAGCGGTCTTGCGCGACCATCGGACCCTCGGGCACCGGGTCGGCCGAGTAGGCGGCTGAACGGAGGAGCGAAAGGCGCACTTCTCCGCTCAGAAAGTCCGAACCGTAGATGCAGTCGTTGATGATCGTGAGGGCCGCATTATCTTCATCGGAAACAGCGGCTACCCATTTTTGGGCCACGACTTCTTTCCCGCCAGCGGGGAGATCGGCGGTTCCGTAGGCCGTCTGGCCGATGTAGTGGGCTTGAGGAAATAGCGTGGGGACCGAGAGCTTCAGCATCCTGTCCTTTTCGCACCAGAGGACCCGGACCTCCATCTCCATTTCCGTTCCCCGCCTTGGGAGCAGGTACCGCAGGAAGATAACCGAACGTCCGTGGGTGAGGACGGACTCGACAACAGCCCGGACCGGGCCGTCCTCGATGACCCGAACGGACGCGGCCTCTTGGGCAGTTATGCCGGATGCCCGGCTCCCGTCCTCAGGCGAGGCCAGCTTGAAGCGACCGGCAAGGTCTCGGAAGCTTTTCACCATCATCCCCCAGGGGTCGGCGTTGTCCTTCATGACCAGCGGGGCAAAGGCGCCAGCGGCCAGGAAATCGCGTCCGCCGGCCCGGTAGCGGTCGAGGAGGCCCGTCCGGGTGTTGATCAGGACCTCAAGTTCATCCGTCCGGAAGAGGATTTTTCCCCTCTTCTCTTTGAGCTGGAGAGCCGGCTTGCGGGGCCGTCTTGCCAGGCGGCAGATGAAGCGGTTGATCTGGCCGGGCTCGAGGTCAGCGGCAAAGACGACCTTCTTCCGCCATTCGACGTTGAGGTTGCTGGCCTCTTTTTCCGGCTGAGAAGGGAGGGGCCGCCCCGCGGCATAGACCTGGGGATACTGGTAACCTCCCGACCGGTTGATTTCGTAGGGCTGGAATTCTCCGGACAGGATCCCTTTCACTCTGAACGGATGGGGGTTATAGATGAATATCGGGATCTCGCCCGGCGCCGGCGTCTCCTCGTTCCTGGTCAGGGCGAAAAAGGCCCGGGCCTTGATCCGGGAGAGGACCTCGAGTCCGTGGTCCATCCTGCGGACCGAAGATTCTTCCGCCGGCTGGATGGCCGATCCGGGCAGGACGTCGTGAAACTGGCTGAAGGCGAGGTCATAGAGAGCCTCCTGGAGCTCCTCCCGGGGGTATTTCATTCGGCCCTGAAAGGAGGCTGCCGCGGCCATTTTCTCGGCCAGGAAAAGGTCATTTTCCAGCAGCCGATGCTTCTGCTTGACACGGGACATGGTCGTATAACATCCGACCGCCCAGGGGTTCATGTCGCCGGCGTGCCGGGGAAGCGAGGACCTGCCGGCGCTGAGCTCGCGGAAATAGGATTCGGGGCTGGAATGGCGGATCTCAAGATCGTCCCTCTCAGCCCCGAGCTTGTTGAGGTCCTCCAGATCAATCCTCGAGGCGCCGCCCCCATGGTCTCCGACGCCCCACAGGAGCAGGCTCGATTCGCGGTCCGGATGGGTAGCGATCCAGTCGAGGACTTTTTTCCTGGCTTCGCCTCCGGCAGAATTATAATGGGCGGCTGCGAGCGAGGCCATGACCTCGGAACCGTCAAACCCAACCCAAATGAAATCGTCGGCGGGAAGTGGGCAATCATTGCGGCCCGGCCGGCAGAATATGTAGGAGTCGTAGCCCGACTTGGCCAGGATCTGGACAAGTCCCCGGCTGTGGCCGAAGGGGTCGAGGTTGGATGCCGTTCGGGCTTCGACGCCGAATTTCTTGCGGAAGTACCTTTTGCCCAGCAAAATCTGCCGGACAAAGGATTCCCCGGAGGGCATATTGCAGTCGGGTTGAAGGAACCAGCCGCCGAGGATATGCCATCTCTTATCTTTGACCAAGCGCTGGATCTGCTTGAAGAGCGCCGGCTCATATTCCTCGACCCATCGGTAGAGGATCGCCTCGTTATGATTGAAGACGAAGCCGGGGAATTCCTCGCAGAGGGAGACAGAAGTGCGGAACGTGGACAGGGCTTCGCCCGCTCCCTCTTCCCAATCCCATAGCCAAACAGGGTCCAGATGAGCGTTGCAGACGAGGTGGATTGTCTTGCGCTTCAT
>DAIPLF010000010.1:5539-14438 GCA_036769375.1 Candidatus Aminicenantota bacterium
GTCGTTCTATTCGGTGGAGGATGTCCGGAAGGTGAGCCGCGGCGTTTTCCCCGAGGGAAAGCCGGCCTGAGACGGCTCCTGACGCCGGAGGGGAAGGATCTGGCGGGGCCGGCTTACATCTTGGCGGAAGCGGCCGAGGCGACGTCTGAGCTCTCGTCCTCGTCCTCAAGCTCGCTCTCGACGCCCAGAAGCTTGGCCGTTCCCTCATAGATCATCCGGTAAGACTTCTTGGATTCCTGAAGCTCAGCCAGCTTTTCCCTGACTTTCTGGAGCTCCTTCTCGATCAGCGCATCCACCCCTTCGAGCTGTCTTTTGGCTTCCTGCATGGTTTTCTTGTAAAGGTCTTCCTGGTCTTTGCTGAGAGCCATTCCTTCACTCCTTTAAATGCATTTCATCGCTTAGGCGTTGGACTCATCTTGAAATTGATATCCATCGACTTCCAGACCCGTACAGGGACACCCTCTTTCTCAGCGGGCCGGAACTTCCACTGCCGGACGGCCGTCTCCGCCGATTTCTCAAATCCGTAGCCGCCCTTGACCCCCTTGAGTATCTCTGTGCGGAGGACGTCCCCCGTCTCCGAGATGAGAGCGTTCACAGTCACGGTACCGCTGATCCCCATATTGAACGCCTGAAGAGGATACTTGGGGTCGACCCTCCTTATCAGCGCGGGCTGGATGCTGACCTGGTCCAGGGGGAGAAGGTCTCCAGGATTGGGCTTCTGCGCAACCGGCGGAGCGGCTGGAGACTCGTTTTGCAGCGGCCGAGTCTGGGCAGGGACTTCCTTTGGCGCCGGATCCTCCGTCTTGGGCGCGATCGCTTGTTCAGCAGCCCGGTTCTCCGGCTCTGAATCCGTCGGGAGCTGTATCTCTAGCCCGACCTGCGAATTCTGCGTCGGGAGGGCCGGTGGGATTTGGGTTGTGATTTGCGAGGCGTCCGACTGGTCGGAGTTATTGGCCGGCGTCCGTTTGGCTTCCGGCTTGGACTCGTTCTGCCTGGATGCCGAGGGGGCCTGGATCTCGTTCTGCCTGAGCGCGAACTCGTCCGGCAGAGAAGGCTGGAGGGAAGAAACCATCTGGGGCGATGCCTCCTTGGGTTTCTTTGATTTGAGGATCATGAATGTCGACCCGGCCACGACCAGCACGGCCGCCGCCAGACCTCCGATGAGCGCCAGCGGCGGTTTCTTTTTTTCCGACTCTGTGTATTCGTTGAAGAAGGCCTTCGTTTTCAAAGCGACGGCCTTCTCCGGCACGGCCCTTTCCGGCTCGGGAGCAGGCTTTACCATCTCCAGCGGGATCTTGTCGATCTCGATGAGCGTCTGGTCTATGCCGAAGGGCGTTTTCTCTGCGTAGACGGCCCCCCGCGCAGAGGGGTGGGGAATGTTGTTCCCCGCCCTATCGTGGAGAGGGATCCTTTCCTTGATCTCCTTGGCAATGGTGATCTTTTCTTTCTTTTCCGGCTTTTCGATCCTGGGCTCGGGCTTGAACACGGGTGCCGGGCGCACTGCATGCTCCGGCCCTCTCTTTTTGTCTTCGAGGCCAAGGCCTCCGATGGCTGTCTTGAGCATGGCCTCGATATCCGCGTCGCCGCCGGCCTTCGCCTCTCTTTTCTCTTTGATAACTTCCTTGATGGGTTCTTTTCGTCGAGACGGTCCGGCTATCCCGGAGGCCGCCGCCCGGAGTTGTCTTTCTAAATCCCCGAGTCCCTTGTCCACATTGGGCTCATGCGGAGCGGCCTGGGGTTTCAGAAGCCCCCACTCATCGATCAGGGGAGCGGTCGGGATCTTGGTTGCCGGAGGGGGCGCGGCTTCCTGTCTCTTTGCCTGAGGCTCCGGCTTCGGGGCCTTGTTCTCAAGACCGTTGACCAGGAGACTGAGTATCTTGGAGCGGAGATCATCCTTGTTCCATGGTTTGGTGAAATAGGCGGAGGCCCCGTAGACCTGGAGGGCCTCCATCTTGCAGGAGGGCTCCCGGTAGATCCCCGTCACAATGATGATCGGTGGTTTCTTGTTCGGTTCCTGGTTGATTCTTTTCATCAGCTCAAAACCATGGAGCTTGGGCAGCATCGGCTCGATTATGACCAGGTCGAAATCCTCGGCTTTGAACTTTTCGTACCCGCTGAGGCCATCCATGGCCGTAACGGCCTGGAATCCCTCCTCGAAGACCAGGTTGGACAAGGAAATCAGAGACTCCTCGTCGAAATCCACGATCAAGATCTTTTTGTCTTTCATCGGACTTCCTAAAGCCGTTCAGTTATATCCATTGCGGCCTCGCTCAGCCGGAATGAACGACCTGCCGTCGACGGGACAATTGTGGAGGGGAGGAAATGAGGGGTCAATCACCCTTTGGGGTGATTCCATGGATGAAATTGATTCCCCCTGAGGGCGGATGGTCCGGGAGGCCGGCGTTTTCTTGACAACAGAGAGCGGCGGGCCTATTGTCAGAGAGAGATGACCCCAAAGCGCAGGATGCACTCGGCCATGGGGGCGGGCCTCCCCGACCGCGTGCCCGTGATGTGCCAGCTCAGCATTGGTCACATGCTTCTTCAGGCCGGACTCCCGGCGGTGGCCTTTTGGAACTCGGCCGAAGTTTTTGCCGAAGGGCTGCTGGCCCTGAGAAGGATCTATGGCTTCGACGGTATCCTGGTCAGCCTCCACGGACATGATCCCGGCTGGGAGGGGAGGATCGACCGGGTGGAGAAAGGGGCTTCCGGAGAGGTCGTCTTTTGGAGGAACGGGGACAGGACCGTTTTCCCGCCCGATGATTTGCCTCTCCATTTTCCGGCAGTCGATCGAACCGCGCCCTCGCTTGCTGATCCCGATCCCGGTGCTATAGCCGAGGAGATCGAGTTTATTCCCGTCTCCCAGGGGCTCGATTTCTTGATCAACCCCGAGCACCGCTTCGACAGCATCGACCTTGTCAGCGCCGGCGCCGGAGCCAAGTTCTCGGTCCATGGTGAAGTGACCTCGCCGTTCGATTACTTCCTGCGGTTTTGGGGACACACCCAAGCCTTGATCCGCCTCCTCGATGAGCCGGACAGGTCAAAGGAAGTCCTCGAACGCTACACGGAAGGGGTTATCCGCCTGGCCCGAGGCCTGGTTTCTCACGGGGTGGATGCCGTCAAAGTATCATCTCCTTATGCCGGCTCGGGTTTCATCTCGCCGCGATTCTATCGGGAGTTCGTGGCGCCCTATGAAGGCCGGATCGCCGAGGCCGTGCGTCGGCTGGGCATTCCTGCTTACGTCCACACATGTGGCACCGTCAGCGACCGGCTGGAGATGATGGTCGAAGCAGGATTCTCCGGAATCGAATGCCTGGACCCGCCGCCTCTGGGCGATGTTGAACTCGCCGCCGCCAAGCGGCGCATCGGCGGCCGGGCGTTCATCAAGGGCAACGTCGACCCGGTCCATGTCCTTCTCGGCGGAACGGTTGAGACAGTGAGACACGATGCCCAGCTCAGGCTGGAAACAGGGAAGCCGGGAGGAGGGTTCATCCTCAGCACCGCCTGCTCTGTGGCCCCGTACACGCCCCGCGAAAACGTTCAAGTCCTGGCCGAGGTCGCCAAAGAGTCCGGCCGATACTAGGATCTCTCCGCCTTCATTTGGCGGTTTTGATACAATAGAAGAAGATGGTCAAAATCCGCGAGGTCCACGCCAAGAGCATCCTCAACAAGTCCAAGATCTATGACTACTGCGTTAATGCTTACATCGGCTGCCAGGTGAACTGCCGTTACTGCTACGCCCGCCTGTTCATGAGGCGCTATTCCCGGCACAGCGAGCCCTGGGGAGAGTTCGTTGATGTCAAGGTTAACGCCCCGGAGCTCTTGCGCAAGCAGATCGTCCGGGCGAAAAAGGGAAGGGTCTGGCTCTCTTCTGTTTGCGATCCCTACCAGCCCCTGGAAAAAAAGTACCGGCTGACGCGGCAGTGCCTCGCCATCCTCGCCGAGGCCCGATTCCCGGTCAACATCCAGACAAAGATGACCCTCGTCCTGCGCGACCTGGACATCATCGAGCGGTTCGAGGAAGTCGAAGTGGGGATGACCCTGACCACGGACGACGAAAGGATCGCCCGGATGTTCGAACCCGGCGCCTCGCCGGTGGGCGAAAGGATCTCCGCCCTCGAAAAGATCCACTCCCAGGGGATAAAGACTTTCGCCTTTGTCGGGCCTCTTCTTCCCGGAGGGCCGGAGGGACTCATCTCCGCCCTCGCCGGAAAGGTGGACAAAGTCCTGGTCGACCGGATGAATTACTTGGAAACAATTGTCGGTCTCTACAAGAAGCTGGGTCTTTCCGAGTCGGCCACGGACCAGTTCTTTCACGAGCAGGCCCGGAGAATCGCCCGGGAGGCGGACAAGCACGGCCTCCCCTGCGAGATTCTTTTCTGATATAATTCCTATCGAGCTCGGATCCCTCAGCCCAAGAAGTGAAGCCCCGGTGCGGCAACGGGTCCATGACAGAAACGGAGACTTCATGAAGACGGAAATTGATGGGGCCGTAAGGCCGAAGATCGTCCCTCCTCTCCATCCCGACATCGTCCCGGCCGTGCTCTGGAACAAGGTCTACCGGGATGCGGCTGCGGCCGACGGACGCAGCGTCCCCCTCGTCGTCGGACTGGAGAGAGCGGACGGCTCGATCTCCCGCTACCAGACCGTAGTTTTCCCATCGGGGCACTCGTTGTTCGAGGCCGGCCTGCGCCACGCCGAGCGCCTCGTCAAGTCGCTTCTCTGGATGTGGGGCGGCTATAAGATCTATGTCGGCGGTCCTCCCGCTGTCGGGGAGATGATCCAGAAGGCTTATTCACGCCGGGGGGCACGCGCCTTCGACGCCGACTTGATGTCCACTGCCTACGATAAGAAATTCGCCGTGGAGACGGTGGCCGCCGATTCCGTCCCTCCTGCTTTGGAGAAAACGCGGCCCTTGGGGCGGCACCTTGAGGGCTGCCGCATCGGTTTTGACCTCGGGGCCAGCGACCGCAAGGTCAGCGCCGTCGTCGAGGGCGAGGCGGTCTTCAGCGAGGAAGTCCCCTGGGATCCGCGTAACCAGAGCAACCCGCTCTACCATTATCATCAGGTCATGGCGGGACTGCATCAGGCAGCCTCCCATCTTCCGCGCGTCGATGCCATCGGCGGGAGCGCTGCCGGGATCTACATCGACAACCGGGCCATGGTCGCTTCACTTTTCCGCGGCATTCCGCGGGCCGTGTTCAGGAGGAAGATCAAACCGATGTTCTTGCGGATGCGCAAGCGGTGGAAAGTCCCCTTCGAGGTGGTCAACGACGGCGAAGTCACGGCCCTGGCCGGGTCGATGTCGCTCAACGCCAACCGCGTTCTGGGAATTTCGTTGGGGTCGAGCCAGGCAGGAGGGTATGTCAACGACATGGGCAACATCACCGGCTGGCTCAACGAGCTGGCCTTCGTTCCGGTCGACCTGAACCCGGCTGCGCCCGTGGACGAGTGGTCGGGAGACAGCGGCTGCGGTGTCCAGTATTTCTCCCAGCAGGCCGTGTTCCGTCTCGCCGGGAAGGCCGGGATCGGGTTGGGCGAAGACGCGGCCGCCGTGGACAAGCTTAAGACGGTCCAGGATCTGCTTCATGATGGGGACGAACGCGCCCGGCTCATCTTCGAGACGATCGGCTGCTACCTGGGCTACGGGATCGGTCACTATGCGGATTATTACGACATCGGCCATGCCCTGATCCTGGGCCGGGTGACATCCGGGGAGGCCGGTCCGGTCATCCTGGAGAAGGCCCGCCAGGTCCTGAGCCTAGAGTTCCCCGAGTTGGCGGGCCGGTTAACGCTCCATCTTCCCGATGAAAAGAGCCGCCGGATCGGCCAGGCGGTGGCTGCCGCCAGCCTGCCCGTCTCCGGACGGGTATGAATCTTGGATAAGCGAGAGAAAATGGACCTAAGATTAAGAAAAGCAGGAAACGAGATTTTCATCCCGGACGGGTCGACGGTTCCGGAGGCCATCGGACGCGCGTCTCACCTGGGAGTGGCGGCCCACCCGGACGACCTCGAGATCATGGCCTACGACGGCATCCTGAGGTGTTTCTCCAGCGAAGAGGACTGTTTCTTCGGCATCATCGCCACCGACGGCGCCGGCAGCCCGCGCGACGGCTTCTACAAGCGGTACACGGATGAGGAGATGAAGGTGGTCCGCAAAAAGGAACAGAAAAAGGCCGCCCTGGTCGGCGAGTACATCGGAGTCGCCTTCCTCAACTACACCAGCTCCGAGGTCAAAGATGCCAAGGATCCCCGTCCCCGTGATGACATCAAGGATCTCTTAACTCTGGCCCGGCCCAAGATCGTTTACACCCATAATCCGGCCGATAAGCACGATACTCATGTCGCGGTCGGGCTGAGGACCATCCGGGCCCTCCGGGAGCTCCCGGCCGAGCTGAGGCCGGAGACGGTTTACGGTTGCGAAGTTTGGCGCGACCTCGACTGGATGCTGGACGAGGACAAGATCGGGCTCGATGTATCCGAGCACCAGAACCTGGCCACTTCGCTGGTCAGCGTCTTCGACTCCCAGGTTGCCGGCGGTAAAGGCTACGACATGGCCACGATCGGCCGGCGCCGGGCCCATGCCACCTATTATGCCACCCACGGCGTGGACGTTTCCTCATCGATGATCTTCGCCATGGACCTGACCGCACTGGTCACCGACCCATCGCTGGACATCAAGGAATTTGTCTGCCGGTACATCAACCGCTTCGCCGCCGATGTGAGCAACCGGATAGACAAGCTGCTTTAGAACCATGACCGTCATCCTGAAAACCGCGCTCGGCTTGATGACGGCCTTTTTCAGCTATTTCTATCTCCCCGATGTCTTCAAACACAGACGGGAATTCTCGGACAAGCCCTGGGCCGGCCTCTTCGGCACGGGCTTCATCACCAACTTCTTTGACACCCTGGGAATCGGCAGTTTCGCCCAGCAGACCGCGATCTTCAAGTTCTTTGGGCTGGTCGATGACAGGGTCATCCCCGGGACGATGAACGTAGGAAATACCATCCCCACCGTGACCCAGGCTTTCATCTTCATGACCGCGGTCGAAGTCGAGCCGTTGACCCTCGCCTCGATGTCGGTGGCCGCCCCGGCCGGGGCCGTGCTCGGGGCGGGTGTGGTCGCCCGGATGTCCCGTCGCAAGATCCAGCTGGGAATGGGCTTCGGCCTCCTCATCGTCGCCGGAATGATCTTGGCGAGCCTGCTCAAATGGCTCCCTATCGGCGGCGAAGCGATCGGGCTGACGGGCGCAAAGCTCATCATCGCCATAGTCGTAAGTTTTATTTTCGGAGCCTTGCAGACAATCGGAGTCGGGTTCTATGCTCCTTGCATGGCTACTGTTTATGCTCTCGGGATGCACCCCAGGGTGGCCTTCCCGATCATGATGACGGCCACAGCTATGCTTATGGCCGCCGGAAGTACCCGGTTCGTCAAGGATTGCGCCTGTGATCGCAAGGCGTCCATCGCCCTGACGATCTCTGGAGTCCTGGGCGTCATCCTGGCGGCGTACGTCGTCAAGTCCCTTCCTTTGACCGTCTTGAAGTGGGTGGTCGTGGGAGTCGTCCTCTACACCTCGATGTGGATGTTCTTCTCCGCCCGCCGCTCGCGGCGCGAAGAGCTCGCCGCCCGCTAGCGGCACTCTAAATTCTTCCTAAGTCTTCCCTTCAATCCCTGTAGGTTTCGTCGAGGACCTTTCGCATCTCCTCAGCGAACCTCAGAGGCTCCTCGTAAAAGGGAAAGTGGGCCGAGTGTTCGAACCAGACCATCCTCTTGAGAGGAGCGTGGAGCCTCTCGAAGTAGCGTTCGCTGAGCTCGAACGGGACGCAGTAATCATGCCGGCCGGTGAAAAAGAACACGGGGACGCGAACGGAGAGGACTTCTTCGGCCAAGTCTCCGGGGAATTCCATCGAACGGAAATGTCTGTTGTACAGGCTTACGCCTTTCGTGATGTTGAGGATGTCAGAAAGGGTGTATTCGGGCGCTCGGATTCCTGTCCAGAGGAGAGGCCAGAAGCTTTTCTCCCCGTAGAGTTCTCCGCCGAACCGAAAGACCCATTTTTCGTTCACGCTCCCGCCTTTGAGCGCCAGCTCCTTAAGGGCCCTCCTGTTCTTCGCCTCTTTGGCTTCCTGGCGGATGAAGCGGTCCTGAAGCGCCGGGATGTCGCTGCTGAAGGCGAGCTGCCCGATCCCAATATATGCGTAGAAATCCAGGGGGGATTTCTTGATCAGGTGCATGCCCAGCAGGGTGCCCCAGGAATGGCCAACGAGGTAGACCTTGGGCACATCGAAGCGGTTCTTGAGGTAGGTGATGAGTTCGAGGGCGTCGGCGAGAAGTTGCCCATCCGTCAGGGAGCCGGCGGGCACGGACTTGCTGTATGATTTTCCCGCACCCCTGCGGTCCCATTGAATGACGACGAAGTCCTTTTCCAATTCTCGCTGGAAGGAGTGAGCCAGGTACATCGCCGGCATGCCCGGACCGCCATGGAGGAAGAGGAGAAAGGGATTGTTTATATCCCGGCCGCGGATAAGGATCCACTGTCGGCAGCCGCCGAGCTCGATCTGTTCGAGCGCTGCGATGCTCTCGGGGATCATGCGGCCGGCCTCGTCCTTGAACGCCGGGGTATATGGCCGGGTGAAGAAGAGATAGCCGGCGGCGCCAAGGCCGCCGAGGACGAACGCAATCAGGAGGCCTAGGAGTACCCTGCCGGTCACTCTGAGAATTTTGTGCACCATGCTCTCCTCCCGCGATTTTTCATAACTATATCTCAGTCGCCGGAAGTTATGAAGTCCCCTCCATTTTTGGGGCACAGAGGGGAGGGGCGGGGAGAGGGCCAGCGGCGCTAGATCAGTCCCATTTTCTTGAGGGCCTCTTCTCCTCGCGACTTGATCTGGGGGGCTTCCT
>DAIPLF010000255.1:0-4137 GCA_036769375.1 Candidatus Aminicenantota bacterium
AAGGTTCTCGGAAACGATGTTCCCGTCAAGAAGGTGAATGATGCGCTGGCTGTACTCGGCGTAGGAAGGGGAATGCGTGACGATGACGATGGTCGTCCCCTGGTCGTGGAGTTGGCCTAACATCTGCATGACCTCCTCTCCGTGCAGCGAGTCCAGGTTTCCCGTGGGCTCATCGGCCAGTATGAGCTTGGGCCGGGCGACCACGGCCCTCGCCACGGCCACGCGCTGCTGCTGGCCTCCCGAAAGCTGCTGGGGGAAATGGTTCTTCCGGGGGACGAGCTGCATCTGCCCCAGGACCTCATTAACCCTTTTCCGCCGCGCCGAAGCCGAATAGCCGAGATAGAGGAGGGGGAGTTCGACGTTTTCGGAAACAGTCAGCTCATCGATCAAATTAAAGCTCTGGAAGACGAATCCGATATTGTTTTTCCTCAGGCCGGCCCGCTTCCGCTCGGAGTACCCGGAGACTTCCTTGCCGAGAAAGACATATTCTCCGGAGGTCGGGTTGTCGATCATCCCCAATACGTTGAGCAGAGTTGATTTTCCGCAGCCCGAGGGTCCCATGATAGCCACGTACTCGCCCTCGTTAACCTCCAGATTGATGCTGTTCAATGCCGTCGTCTCGACCTCTTCCGTCGTGTAGACCTTCTTGAGGTTCTTGGTTTTGATCATCATTCTCCTCCTCGAATAGCATCCCCTATTTCAAAATCAATCGTCCGATATTTCCGAAGCTCTCGTAGGACGAGGTGATCACCCGGTCGCCTGGCTCAAGGCCCTCCAGGATTTCATACACCTGAGTGTTCTGGCGTCCTACCCGGATAGTTCTTCTTTCGGCAAAACGCCCGGACTTGTCCAGGACATAAGCCCAGTTCCCTCCCGTGCTCTGGAAGAAACCACCTTTGGCCAGGAGGAGCCCCTCCGAGACCTCGCTCAGGAAGAGCCGGATATGATAGGTCTGGCCGCGGGTGATTCCCTCCGGCTCGGGGCCGTCGAAAGCCATATCCGCTTCAAATCGGCCTTCGCGCACCTCGGGGTAGATGCGGTTCACCTTCAGTCTGTATGTCTTGCCAGCATGGTCAAACTCACCCAGCGTGCCGACCTGGATCCGCGGGAGGTAGAGCTCATCTATGGGAGCCCGTACTTTGAATCCTTCGAGGACATCGACTTGCCCCAGGCGCTCTCCCGGCGCTTTGGACTGACCGATCTCGACGTCCAAGGCGCTGAGAAGGCCGGAAACAGGGGCCCGGATGGTCAAGTTTTCCTGCTTTTCCTTGACGATATTGAGGTTGCTCTGCATGCGTTGAAGGGACTCTTCGAGGGCATCGACCTGGGCTTGCCTGAACTTCAGTTCATTCGCCATGCTCTGTTCGGTCAGCGCTTTTTTTCTGATCAGATGTTCGTAAAGGTCCCGGGCCAACTCGAACTCGTGCTGGGAGATGAATTCAACCTTGATCAGCTCGGCATAGCGGTCGTAGACACGCTTCTGCCGCTGGAGCTCGCTGTCGATATCTTCAAGTGTCTGATTGAGCTGCAGGCTATATTGCTCCAAAGACAGTCGGGTATTGCGGAGATTGTTGCTTTGTTGGAAGAGCTCGGCCTCCCGCCACATGATATCGAGCAGGAGGTTGGTATTGGCCAGCCGAACGATTTGGTCGCCCTTCTTAACCATCGCGCCGGCCAGAACAAATATTTCTTCTACTTGTCCACCCTCCATAGCGGTTAGGTAGTGCTGGTAGATGGGTAGGACGTTCCCCTGGACAGGGATGAATTCCTGAAATGGCCCCCTTTCGACGGTTGAGATGGTCAACCTTTCTGTCTGGACATTTAGGGCAGAGCGACTCAGTTTGAAGATGAACAAATAGAGCATGAAAAGGACGAAGGCTCCCGAAGCCGTCCAGGCAGCGATCTTCATGGGCGGCCACTTCTTCTTCTTGATTTTGCGGTCCATGCCGCTAAGCTGGGTTTCCTTTCTCTCTAACTCCAATGGCATCGCTTTCCTCGCTGCTTTTTGAACAATAATCTTGCCATTCCAAGTATTCCAGGGATCGTTACTCGTATTTCAAGCTTTGGGCAGGGTTGGAGAGGGCCGCCTTGAAAACCTGGGAGCTCACCGTGACCACCGCGATCGCCAGTGCGGCCAAGCCGCTCACTAAAAATATCGCCGCGGACAGATTGGTCCTAAAGGCGAACCCCTGCAGCCAGCGGCTCATGACCCAATATCCCACCGGCCAGGCGATTAGGTTAGCGATAACCACCCACTTGACGAACTGCCCGGTCAGGAGCCAGACGATCTGAGGCAGACGAGCCCCCAGGACCTTGCGGATGCCTATCTCTTTGGTCCGCTGCTCGGTTGTGAAAGCCGCCAGGCCAAAGAGCCCGAGGCAAGAGACAAAAATCGCCAGGAAGGAAAAGAGGGTAACGATCCTCCCGGCCCGGTTGTCGTTCTGGTAGAGCCCGTTGATCCTATCGTCCATGAAGGAGAATTCGAGAGATAGCCCGGCCGAGATCGATTCCCAGGTCTCGCGGATAAAGGAAAGGACTTCGTAGGTCCTCGGGGAATCGACTTTGATGAGCAGGAAAGGCCTCCTCGTTGAGCCGATAGCTTCCGGAAGGACATAACCCATGCTCCGGACGTCCCGGTGGAGAGATTCGAAGTGGACGTTGTCCATGACGCCGATGATCGTCAGTGTCTTGTGAGTCCACCAGATGCGCAGTTTTTTCCCGACGGGATCGGAGATCCCGAAGTATTCCGCGGCCTTTTTATTGATGACGACAGCATCGACATCGGAGGGATATTCCCGGGAAAAGAACCGCCCCTGGGCCATTTGGATGTTCAAGACCTGGGTGAAATCCTGGTCGCAGGTGAGAAAGTTCATGTTCAGGGGCCTGTCCTCGGCCACGCCTTCGACGCCTATCCCCCAGTTCGGAGTGCCCTCCCCTGGGATTGACCTGACAGCCGACACGCCGGAGATGCCGGAGTGCTGCTTCAAGCGATCCTTGAAGGCATCGTACTGGGAGAATAGGTTGTCGGCGTTATGAACGACCACAACATGGTCCTTGTCGAATCCGAGCCTCTGGCTCTTGATATAGGCGAGCTGCCGGAAGATGACCAGCGACCCGATGATGAGAAGGACGGACATGGCGAACTGGAAGACGACGAGGCCGCTCCTCAAGACGAGGGACCGGCGTCCCTTGCCGGCAAGGGGCGAGCCCTTGAGAACGTCGGTATGCTTGAAGGACGAGAGAAAAAAAGCGGGATATAAGCCAGCCAGAAAGCCGACAACCAAAGCCAGGCCGAGAAGCCCCGGGATGACAAGGGGACTGCTGAAGTATGGAAGGCCCAAGGCCCTCCCTGTCATGCTTTGATAGAAGGGCAGAGCCGCCTGGATAAGCGCGACTGCCAGGACAAGAGCGATAAGGCTGAGAAGGATGGACTCCCCGAGGAACTGACCAACGAGCTGCCGCTTGAGAGAGCCGACGATCTTGCGGATGCCCACCTCTCTTGCCCTCCTGGCCGATCGGGCCGTCGCCAAATTGACGAAGTTGATACCGGCGATGAAGAGGATAAGAAGGGCGACGATGGTAAAGAGTTTAACGTAAGCGACGCTGCTATTGGGCTGGCCGCCCGTAGCCAGGTCGGAGTGAAGGTGGATGCTCTTGATCGGTTCCAAAGTCCAAATCCATGGCATATGGGGCCGTCCTCCCTCAAAGTAGAGCTTGTCGATCTCGACGAGTTTTTCCTCCATGAGTTTCTGGGTCACTCCCTCGCCGAGCAGGAGGTAGGTCGTGAAGTTGTTAGATGTCCAGTTCGGTTCCTCCTTGGGGAAGAGCGTCACCAAAGAGAGGAGCATCTCGAATCGGAAATGGGAATTGCGGGGGACGTCCCGGACGACACCTGTAACCCGGAAGGGATTCTGCTGGCTCAGGGCCGGGATTTCAAAGATCTTGTCCAGGGGGTCCTCCTGCCCGAAACACTTGGCGGCCAGGGATTGGGAGATGACGATAGAATAGGGATCGCGGAGAGCGGTCTCAGGGTCGCCTTTGACCAGGGGAAACGTGAACACCCTGAAAAAGGACGGCTCGGCCGCGAAGACATCCGGTTCCTTCAGGGCTTTTTCTTTGTATCTGATTACGCAATCC
>DAIPLF010000256.1:0-4136 GCA_036769375.1 Candidatus Aminicenantota bacterium
CCGCGAGACCATCCCCTTCCCTCGCCTGCTGTATCGGATCTATCCCTAGGAGTCATCCCTCCATTCCATCCGCAGATTCGTTATCCAGCGGACGCCGCGTCGCCCTGATTACGTACGGTTGCGCTAAAAACCTGGTGGATAGCGAAGTTATGCTGGGGTATCTGAGCAGGGCTGGATACGAGATCTGCCCGCAGCCTGAGAAGGCCGATATCCTCATTCTCAACACCTGCGGATTCATCCAGCCGGCCAGGGAAGAGGCCGGGGAGGGGATCAAAACAGCCCTCGCCCTGAAGAAAAAGCGATCGGGCGTGACGATCGCCGTGGCCGGCTGCTTTGTGGAGAGATGCCGGTCCGACCTGGAGCGCAGATTTCCGGCGGTGGATGTATGGCTTGGAGTCCGGGACTTCGACCATATCGTCGAAGCCCTCGAGAGGAGGCCCTTTAAGGCCGGTTTGAGGACGTACCTCCTTGGCCCGGAAACACCGAGGCTGATCTCTACCCCTTCAACATGGGCTTACCTTAAGATCTCCGAGGGGTGCTCTCATGAATGCTCCTTTTGCGCCATCCCCCTCATCAAGGGGCCCTATCGCTCCCGCAGCATCCCGTCGATCATCACTGAGGCCGAGGAACTGGCGGGACGCGGGATCAAAGAGATCGACCTGGTCTCGCAGGATACGACCTATTTTGGCCGCGACAGGGGCCGGGTTGGAGACCTGGTCAAGCTCCTGCGCAGGTTGACCGACCTTAGGAGACTCCGCTGGATTCGGCTGCTCTACGGTTATCCCGAGGAGATAACCCCGGCTCTGCTCGAGGCCATGAAAGAGCCCAAGATCTGCTCCTATCTTGATATTCCCTTCCAACATTCCGCGGGCCGACTCCTCAAGTCGATGAAGCGGGGGATGGGCGGCGCCCGGGCGGTCCGGCTGATCGAAAAGATCCGCAAGTCCCTGCCCGGCGCTGCCATCCGCACTTCCCTCATCGTCGGATTTCCCGGCGAAGGCGGCGAGGAGTTCCGCCAATTGAAAGAATTCGTCCGGGAGGCCAGGTTCGATCATCTCGG
The DNA here is from genome assembly GCA_036769375.1 of Candidatus Aminicenantota bacterium. Classification (GTDB taxonomy): domain Bacteria; phylum Acidobacteriota; class Aminicenantia; order Aminicenantales; family UBA8522; genus UBA8522. The sequence goes on from DAIPLF010000256.1 coordinate 1,061, forward strand.
GGTGTTCACTTACTCTCCCGAGGAAGGAACCGGAGCCAGCCGAATGGGAGACCCGGTCCCGGAAAGAGAGAAAGTCCGCCGCCGCGATGAGATCTTGGCTCTCCAAGCCGAGATCGCGTCTTCCATCCAGCGGAAGTATCTCCAGCAGCGGCTCGAGGTGCTGGTCGATCCTTCAGCCCGGGTCGGAAAGGAACGGCTGGTTGGGCGGGCCAGGTTCCAAGCGCCTGAGGTGGACGGTGTGGTCCTGATCGAGCAGGGAGGCCACGCGGTCGCCGGCCCGCTCCGACCGATCGAGAAAGTTGAAATCACCTCGACGGAAGTATATGATTTACGCGGAATTTTGGTCCGATGAAAACCACCTGGAGAGTCATCGCCTCCTTTTTTGGGCTGGGCTTATTTCCGGTCGCACCTGGGACATGGGCCAGCCTGGCTATCCTGCTGCTCTATGGCTTCTTGCTTCACCCCTTGTCTATCCCCGCTGTCACTTTGATCGTGCTCTTGCTTATCATCGTGGGGGTTCCCGCCGCCACTGCCTACTCTTCGGAGCTCAAGATAGTCGATCCCAGTCGGGTGGTCATCGACGAGGCCGCGGGTCAACTCCTCGTCCTTGTCGCCGTTCCTCCCGAATGGACCCTCCTGGTCGTCGGCTTCGTGCTGTTCCGGATTTTCGATATCCTCAAGCCATTCCCGATTCGCAAGGTGGAAAGCCTTCCCGCCGGCTGGGGCATCATGGCCGATGATGTCGTGGCCGGGCTGATGGCCAAGGCGCTCCTCCACCTTTTTATTTATCTGTGGTGAAAAAAAAGCTTCCTGGCAGAGTCGAGATCCTTGCGGTCGGTTCCGAGCTCCTCTCGCCTTATTTCCAGGATACGAATTCCCTCTACCTCAGCGCCCGGCTGAACGACTTGGGATGGACCGTGGCCTTCAAGACGATCGTCGGCGATAACGAGGAGGATCTCTCCTGGAGGCTTCGCGAAGCCCTCAAACGGACGGACCTGGTCATGATCACGGGCGGTTTGGGACCGACCGGGGATGACATCACTCGGGAGGCGGTCGCCTCCGCGCTGGGCAAGGAGCTCGTCTTCCAAGAAGACGTCCTGGAAAAAATCGAAGCCCGGTTCCGCAAGCGCGGGCTGCCGATGCCCAAGGCGAACAAGAAGCAAGCCTTGATTCTCCAAGGTGCTGCAGTCCTCCCGAACCAGAACGGGACCGCACCCGGGCAGATGCTCAGCGTCGGCCGCAAGAAAATCGTCCTCCTTCCGGGTCCTCCGCACGAACTCAAGCCGATGTGCGAGGAATCGGTCTGGCCCGTCCTGGAGAAAGAAAAGGGGGGACATCTCTCCCGCGCCGTGCTCAAAGTGACAGGACTGTCGGAGTCGATGGTCGAGGCGCTCATCTCGGGTTTCTATCCCAAGCAGGCCCACCTTGGTCTCACCGTCCTCGCCTCTCCTGGACAGATCGAGGTTCATCTGCGGGCTTTTTCCGCGCGAAGCCTTGCCCTGGCTGAAAACAACCTCCGCCGGTTGCAGTCCCGGATTGCCAGGCGGTTGCAAGACCATGTCTTTTCCGAAACGGGAGATTCCCTGGAACAGGTCATTGGAACGCTCTTAGGGAAGCATCAAATGACCCTGGCGGTTGCCGAATCGTGCAGTGGGGGCTTGCTCTGCCACCGGCTGACGAATGTCCCCGGAAGCTCCGCTTATTTTCAGGAGGGAGTGGTCGCCTACAGCAGCGCCGCCAAGATCGACCTCCTCGCCGTTCCGCCCGAGCTTATCGAAGTCCACGGGGCGGTCAGCTTCCCCGTGGCCAGGGCAATGGCCAAGGGCATCCGGAAGCGCGCGCGGACGGACCTTGGGCTCGCCGTCACCGGAATCGCCGGACCGGCGGGCGGGACTCGGGACAAGCCAGTCGGACTGGTTTTCACGGCGCTGGCTTGGCCGGGTGGGACCGAGGTCCACAAGAACCTGTTCCTGGGAAATAGAGAGCTGATCAAGCAGCAGTCTGTTCAGAAAGCCCTGGACATGGTGCGGCGGCACCTTCTCCGAAGGGCTAAGATTAGGAAAAGAGGGACTCGCCGATGAGAACATTCATCGCCATCGACCTCGCTGAGAGCTTGAAAAGAGCCCTGGAAAGCCTCGCCGGCGAGCTCAAGCCGCTGACCAGCAGCGTCCGCTGGGTGGGACCAACGGGGATGCACCTGACCTTGAAGTTTCTGGGAGAGATCTCGGAAGCCTCTGCGGCGCAAATTTCTTCGATCCTGGAAGAGGTCGCTTCTCGACATCAGACATTTCCGCTTGTGCTTCAGGGCACGGGGACGTTCCCACCGGGACGCAGGCAGCCGCGCGTCCTCTGGGTAGGCGTCGTCCCGGGGCCGCAGCTGCTCTCCCTCCAGGAAGACATCGAAGGCGAGATGGAGAAGCTCCGGTTCGAACGGGAAAAAAGGCCCTTCCATCCCCATCTGACCCTCGGCCGGGTGAAGTCCCCTTCCCGGCTGGACGCTCTCGTCCAGGAGATGGAAAAGCATCAGGAGCAGCATTTCGGAGAGATGAACGTCCAGAAGTTCATCTTCTTTCAGAGCATACTCAAGCCGACCGGGGCCCAGTATAATGTGCTCAAGGAGTTCGCTCTGAGATGAAGGTTATCTGGATATTCGCCGCCTATCTAATCGGGTCCATCCCTTCCGGGTTCCTGATCTTCAGGCTGGGCGAGAGAAAAGACATTCGCGAGTTCGGCAGCCGGAGCACAGGGGCCACCAATGTCCTTCGTCTTAAGGGGTGGCATTACGCTCTTCCCGTCCTGGTCATCGATGTCTTGAAGGCGGCCCTTCCGGTCTGGCTCGCCCTGAGGTTCTTCCCGGCCGATAGATGGGTCGCTCTAGGAGTGGCCCTGATGGTCGTCCTGGGTCACTGCTTTCCCTTGTTCATCGGGTTTAGGGGTGGAAAGGGAGTCTCCACGGCCATGGGTTCCTATGCCGTCCTGGCGCCCGTCCCTTTCCTGGTCAGCCTGGCGGTTTTTGTGGGCGTGATCGCGGCCACCCGCTATGTTTCTCTCGGCTCTCTGCTTGCCGCCCTGTCTT
>DAIPLF010000257.1:0-4130 GCA_036769375.1 Candidatus Aminicenantota bacterium
GCCCGGAACCTCGGCCTCGTCCCGGAGCTTTTCCGCCCCGGCATCAGGCAATTCGAAAAGCCGCTTATTTGGGGAGTCATCCTCATCGGCGCCACCCTGAATTTCAAGGACATCGGATCGCAGGGCCCGCAGATGCTGGCCATCATCCTGGTAACGATGACGGTCAGCTACTTTGTGATCTACGCCCTCGGCCGGTTGTTCAAGCTCTCCCCCAGCCTGTCCACCCTGCTTTCGGTGGGCACGACCATTTGCGGGGGGTCAGCCATCGCCATCACCGCACCGCTCATCAAAGCCAAGGAAGAGGAGACATGCTACGCGATCGGAACGATCACCATTTGGGGGCTGGCCGCGATCCTCTTCTATCCCCAGATCGCCGAGATGGCCGGAGTCGGCGATATCGCCTTCGGGGTTTTTGCCGGCACGGCCATCCACGCCACTCCCCAGGTCGTCGGAGCAGGTTTCATCTTTTCCGACCTGGCCGGGAAGACGGCGACGGCCGTCAAGCTCGTGCGCAACTGCTTTATGGCGCCGCTGGCCTTTTTGATCGCTGCCTGGTTCACCAAGACTTATCCTCAGGCCGCCGGCCGGGAACAAGGAAAAGTCAGTTGGACCAGGGCCTTCCCCTGGTTCCTTTTCGGCTACTTCGTCATGGCCGGTCTCAACACCGCCGGCTATTTCTCAGCCAAGGGAGTAAGCGGCCTGACTTGGCTGGGACGGCTTCTGATCGTCGTCTCCATGGCTGGCATAGGCCTCAACACGGCCTTCAGCGCCTTTAAGGACGTGGGGCTCAAGCCGCTCGCCGTCGGGCTGCTCGGGGCGATAGTGGTCGCCGCCTGCAGCATCCTGATGATTACCCTACTGCTATAGCGGGAACGCCTACAGCGGGGACGTTCCCCAAAGTACTACCCCGCGTCCGCAACCTGCGCTTTATCAAGCAATAACAGGGCGGCGCCTCGAGGAGCGTGCCCGGCGCGAAGAAAGGGTGGCACTTTGGGGAACGTCCCCCGACCTTGACAAGGCGGCTGTTTTTTCATAAAAGTCAGCCGACGGCTATGTCAAGATCTGCCCGCCCGGAGCGGCCCCGCATTTCACTTTCCGAACAAGCGCTGACTCTGGCCGACCGCCGGGCCCAAACGACGATCGACATCGCCCTGCCCGGCCTGGAGGACCTTATCCTGGCCGTTGATATCTACGGTTTTCAGCCCCAGGCCCATCCCGAAAATCACTTGGGCTGGTGGCATTTCAACCCCGGCCGGGGAACAATCGCGTTGCGGGTGGACTTTGACCTCAACCGGATCGACAGCCGCTCCGTCCGTCTGTTCAAGAATGGAACCGAGCTCGCGCCGCCCAACGGTTGGATCAATCCGGACTACACTCTCAAGCCGCTCCAGGATTGCCAGTTCATCGTGTACAATGCCCGGAATGAAATCCTGGCTTTGGCCCGAATGCTGCTCAAGGTCGCCGACCCCGCAGTCCTGAAGGCGTTCGTCGAGGAACAGAACAGGGTGGACGGCTGGGCCCCCGAGCTTCCGTTCCTCGACCTGCTCCACCGCTTCAAACTGAAAATCCTCGGCCGGTACTTCAGCCGGTATTTCCGGGGCACGGTCCTGGATGTCGGCTGCGGCCTGTCCCTGTTCACCGCTTTCGACAAGCGATTCCCTTTTAAGATCGTGGCCGGGGACCTGTCTCTCAACCGGATCCGGAGACGAAAGAGCGAGTATCCCGGGATCGCCTGGCTTGTCTTCGACGCGGCACGTCCTCCCTTTCTCGACGGCAGCTTTGACGGGGTTTTTGCCGGGGAGATCCTGGAACACCTGGCCCAGCCCGAAGCCGCCCTGGACGAATGGAACCGGGTCCAGAGAAAGGGAGGAACCCTCATCGTCACCACGCCCAACCGGGGAAGGCGGGTCAACATCCTCAACCAGGAGGATTGGCCTGTCAGCCCGGACCACATCAGGGAATTTTCGTTTGCCGAGCTCAACGGAGCGCTCCTCCCGCATGCCGGCTTCAAGACGGTCAAAAAGAAGGCCGTATATCTTGAAGCCTGGATCAAGCCTGCGCGGTGGGGCAAGGAAGACCATCTCCAGCGGGAAGGGAACAGGAAATCGAACCGATGGATGATGCAGGTCCTGCTCCGGCTGGGTTATTGGTTTCCCAGAAAGGCCTTGGACTTGATCACCGTGGCCCGAAAGACCTGATTCCGGAAGACCTCGCGGCTTGCGCCGGCGACTTCTGTTATATCAGGGATTGAGGTGCAGCCCGAGGACAACAGCATCTTCCGGAGGCATCGTGTAGTATCCCTTCCGGATCCCCATCATCCTGAACCCGAGTTTCCGGTAGAGGGACATGGCCGCTGCGTTGGACGGCCGGACCTCCAACGTGATCAGCCGCGCTCCCCGGAACCTCACCTCTTCGATCACCTGTCTCAGCATCTTCTCGCCGATCCCCATCCTCCGGAACTCGGGATGCACGGCGATGTTATTGACCTGGACGTCCTCACCGATGACCCAGAAAATGATGTAGCCGATGACCCGGCCGAGAGTCTCATGGACAACGACCATAGGAAAAGAGATCGGCCGGTGTTGGATCTCCCCGCGGAAGGTGCTTTCGTGCCAGGGGTTGGGGAAGGCCAGGCGTTCGATCTCCAGGACGGAGGCGAGGTCCCTTTCCTCCATCCGCCGCAGGCGGTAAAATTTCTCGGCCAGCTTCTCGCTTTCTATTTCTTGTCCTCCGCTTGAGACCTGCGGTAATAGAGGGGCTCGAGGGCTTCGCCGCTCACTCCTCTCCCCTTCTTCAGTATATCATATCCCAGGAGACCGACCTCATACCCGATGAAAAGCGAGCGCGATGAAAAGCGGGCGCTATCCTTGAGATACGCCTCGATCTTTTCCCGATAGACGCTGATCCCATTCCCGATGAAATGGATGACCCGGTGCGCCGGAAGACCGGAGAGAAAAGCGTCCGGCCCGTAGGCCCCTTCCCGGACGACTTGTTTGAGGCGGCTTCCCTCCGTCTCGAAAAGCGCCGCGTAGACTTCCCCTTTCTTGGCGTCGAGAAAGGGACAGAGAAGGCGGCCCTGGGTCTCCCGAAGCTTGAGCGCCAGCGCCGCCAGGCTCGACACCGGCGCCACCGTCTTTCTCGAGGCGAAGGCAAATGCCTTGACCGTGCTCAGCCCTATGCGGATCCCGGTGAAAGACCCTGGACCCGCGGCGACGGCGAAACCATCTATGCCCTTGATATCCAGGCCGTTCTGTCTAAGGAGATGATCCACGGCCCGGAGGAGCCGGGCGGAATGCGTGAGGCCGGATTCGGCGTTGATTTCGGCCACAAGCCGGGCGTTCTCGAGGAGGGCGACAGAGCCGCTGCCGGTCGTCGTGTCCAGTGCCAGGATGCGCATCTCCGTCTCAGCGGCCGAAGGACCGGCCGAAGGCAAAGAGGTTCCCTTTATGGAAGATGTCCCGCTGGACGGCGCTCATCGGCTCCAACGAAAAAGTGCCGTTTTTGGATACATTGAATCCCTTCCCGCTAAGGAAATCGACCTCGACCTCGTCTCCGCTCTCGAGCTTCCGGACGGCGGAGAGTTCGTCGAGCTCCCCGCACCGCAAGACGGGAAAGCCGGAATTGACGGCGTTGCGGAAATAGATCGAGGAAAAAGAAGGCGCCAGGATGAGGCCGACCTTCAAAGCGATGAAGCAGTCGACGGCCTGTTGCCGTGAGGAGCCGGCGCCGAAGTTCCGTCCGGCGACGACGATATCGCCGGGTCTGGCCTTCTTGGGGAAATCCTTCCATCCCTCCAGGTTGCCGAGGGCATACGGCCCCATCTCCGCCAGTTCGGTGATGTGAAGAAAAGCGTTATGGAAGATCTGGTCGGTATCGATGTCCTCGATCAGCTTTCCGGACTTGTCGGTGAGAACCCAGATGCGGCCTCGGTGCGATCGTGTCTCCATGTTAGAGGTCCTCCGGACCGGCGATGTGGCCCAAGATGCAGGACGCAGCCACGACGGCGGGGCCAGCCAGATAGGTCTGGCCTTTCCCCTGCTTGCCCGGGAAATTGCGGTTCCCCGTGCTGATCTGAACCTCGCCTTTCCCGGTCAGGCCGACATGGCCTTCGGCACAGCCGCCGCAGCCGG
>DAIPLF010000258.1:0-4107 GCA_036769375.1 Candidatus Aminicenantota bacterium
TTTTCGGGGTTGCCGAAGTTCAGGCAGTTGGTGACGCCGAGCGGCCTTGCCCCGACGCAGGCGAGGTTGCGGCAGGCCTCGGCCACGGCGATGGCCCCTCCCGTGCGGGGGTCGAGATAGCAGTAGAGCGAATTGCCGTCCACTGTCATGGCCAAGCCCTTTTTCTGCCCCTTTATTCGGAGGACCGAAGCGTCAGCTCCCGGGAGAAGGGCCGTGTTGGTCTGGACCATGTGGTCGTACTGCCGGAAGATCCATTGCTTGTCGGCGATAGTCGGGGAGGCGATGATCTTGAGAAGGGCCGCACCGGGATCACTGACCAAGGGAGGCAGGTCGAGGTTGCGGACAGTCCGGAGGTACCCGGGCTTTCGACTGGGCCGATGATAGACAGGGCACAGGTTGACGACGGCGTCCACCGGGACATCGACGACCGTCTGCCCGCGGAAGCTCACCCGGAGGTTGCGGCCGGCAGTGACCTCGCCGATGTTGACCGCATCCAAATCCCATTTGGCGAAGATCCTTTGGACCTCGGCCACGTTTTCCTTCCTGGCCACGAGGAGCATCCTCTCCTGGGATTCGGAGAGCAGGATCTCGTACGGCGTCATGCCCTCTTCCCTCTGGGGAACGAGGTCGAGGTTGATGGAGATCCCGGTTCCCGACTTGGCCGGCATCTCCGCCGTCGAGCAGGTCAAGCCGGCCGCTCCCATGTCCTGGATCCCCACGATGAGGCCCTTGTCCATCACCTCGAGACACGCTTCGAGAAGGAGTTTCTCCTTGAAAGGATCACCGACCTGGACGTTTGGTCTCTTTTGCTCGATCTCCTTGCCGAACTCGGCTGAGGCCATGGTGGCGCCGTGGATGCCGTCCCGTCCCGTTTTGGAGCCAACGTAGAGAACCGGGTTGCCGATGCCTTCGGCCTTGGCGTAGAAAATCTTGTCCTTCTCCGCCAGCCCGAGGCAGAAGACATTGACTAGGGGATTCTTGGAGTAACAGTCGTGAAAGTAGACCTCACCCCCGACCGTGGGAACGCCGATCGAGTTGCCGTAGGAGGAGATCCCGGCGACGACCCCGTCCAGGATGGTCCTGTTCCGGGGAATTTCGAGCGGACCGAAGCGCAGCGAATCCAGCAGGGCGATGGGCCGGGCCCCCATGGTAAAAATGTCCCGGAGGATGCCTCCTACCCCGGTGGCTGCTCCCTGGAAGGGCTCGATGAAAGAGGGATGGTTGTGGGATTCGATCTTAAACACGACCGCCAAGCCGCCTCCGATATCGATAATGCCGGCGTTCTCTCCCGGCCCCTGGATGACGGACTTTCCCCGAGTCGGGAGTTTCTTGAGGAACGCCTTGGAGCTCTTGTAGCTGCAGTGCTCAGACCACATCAAAGAAAAGACCCCCAGTTCGGTGAGGTTGGGCTCGCGGCCGATGAGGGATGCGATCCTCTCGTATTCCTCAGGCGTCAGATTGTGGTCGGAGAGCAATTTGGGGTCGATCATGGTTGGATCAGCGATTCGAAGATCAGCCGTCCGTCCTCGGAGCCGAGCCGGGCTTCTGAGGCTCTCTCCGGGTGCGGCATCAAACCGAGGACATTGCCGGCCCGGTTGATCAGCCCGGCTATATTGTCCGCCGATCCGTTCACGTTGGCCTCCACGGTCGGCTCTCCTTTTTCATTGACGTAGCGAAGAACGACCTGGCCATGCTCTTCGAGGCCCTTCAGGGTTTCCGGCGGGGCGAAATACTGACCGTCGTAGTGGGCGATCGGGAGGCGGAGAAGCTGGCCGCTCCTGACCCGCCGGGTGAACTGGGTATCTCTGTTTTCGACCCGCAGACGGACGAACTGGCAGAGGAACTTGAGGTTCTTGTTCCGCAGCATCGCCCCCGGAAGCAGCCCGAGTTCCAGGAGAACCTGGAAGCCGTTGCAGATCCCCAGGACCCTGCCGCCCCCTTCGGCGAATTCGCGAACCTCCTGCATCAGGGGGGAGAACCGGGCGATGGCCCCAGCCCGCAGGTAATCCCCATAAGAGAACCCGCCCGGGAGGACGACGCAATCAACCCCTTGGAGGTCGTGATCTTTATGCCAAAGGAAAACGGTCTCCTGATGAAGCACTTCCTTGAGGGCAAAGAACGTGTCATGGTCGCAGTTCGAACCGGGAAAGACGACAACGCCGAACTTCAAGGTGTCAAGCCTGCTTCGCCTCTGTCAGGATTTCCCAGGTGAACTTTTCGATGATCGGGTTGGCCAGGACCTTGTCCGCGATCTCCGGAATGGCCTGGCGGGCCTGCTCTTCCGTGAGGCCGTCGATCTCCAGCTCGAAGACCTTGCCCTGCCGGACATCCGTGACGAACCCATAGCCCAGAGTGAGAAGCGCGTTCTTCACGGTCTGACCCTGGGGGTCGAGGACGCTTTCTTTGAAGGAAACGAGGACTCTAACTCGCATGCCCGATGACCCTTTCGAATATGGCATCGATCTTTTCGAGGTATGGATCGAGATTGAAGCAGGCCTCTATCTCCTGCGGCGAGAGGACAGCCCGGACGTCTTTGTCCGCCAACATAAGCTCTTTGAGGTCCAGCTTCTCTGTCCAGGCGCGCAGGCTCGACCCCTGGACGAGCTCATAGGCGCGGGGACGAGGGATGTTCTTCTCAGTCAGGGCGAGGAGGATCCGTTGGCTGAAGATAAGCCCGCGCGTCGCCTCGATGTTCAGCCTCATTCGGTCCTCGTGGACAACCCAGCTCTTCATGATTTCCGTCGTCTCGGAGAGAAGATAATCCGCCAGGATAAAGGAATCGGGGAAAATGACCCGTTCGGCCGAGGAGTGGGAAATATCGCGTTCGTGCCACAGCGGGATATCCTCCAGGGCCACCAGCAGGTTCCCCCGGAGGATTCGGGAGAGGCCGGATATCCTCTCGGCGCGCACGGGATTTTTCTTGTGGGGCATGGAGGAAGACCCCTTTTGGCCGCTGCTGAACGGCTCTTCGAGCTCCAGGACTTCGGTCTTCTGGAGGTGCCTGAGCTCGGTGGCGAACTTGTCAAGGCTCGCGCCGAGGAGCGCCAGGGCGAAGAGGACCTCGGCATGCCGGTCGCGCTGCAGCACCTGAGTGGAGGCCTTGGCCGGCTGGAGGCCCAATCGCCGGAGGGCGATCTCCTCCACCCGGGGATCCAAGTGGATGTATGTTCCGACAGAGCCGGAGATGCGGCCGACGCCGATGACCTCGACCGCCCGCTTTAGCCTGGCCTCATGCCGGCCGATCTCTTCGTGCCAGACGAGGAGTTTGACCCCGAAGGTGATCGGCTCGGCGTGAACGCCGTGGGTCCTCCCGATCATGATTGTTTTCCTGTACCGGAGGGCCTGTTCCTTGATCACGGCTTTGAGGGCGCCCACGTCGCGGAGGACCTTTTCCAGAGACTCCCTGATGAGCAGCGATAGGGCCGTATCGACGATGTCATAGGAAGTCAGCCCTTGGTGGATGTAGCGGGCGTCTTCTCCGACATTCTCGCCCACCGCCTCCAGGAAGGCGATGACATCATGCTTCGCTGTCCGCTCGATCTCCTCGATCCGGGAGACCGAAAAAGCCGCCTTCTCCTTGATCTTCCGGAAGCAAGCGGCCGGGATCCGGCCCAGCTCGGTCCAGGCCTCACAGACCGCCAGTTCGACGTCCAGCCACTTGCGGTATCTGTTTTCGTCGGACCAGAGGGCGCCCATTTCGGGCCGGGTGTACCTTTTGATCATGGTGGATCCCTTAAAGGGAGGTCAAATGATAGCAGGGACGATTTCCCTTGTCAATTTTGGGCGAAAGGAGGGTTTCTCTTGGCCGGCCTGAGAGGAGCCAGGGAGGAGACCAGGCCAAAACGGAAGCCCCAAGAAAAAAACGGCCTCTCTTGACAAAAAAAGAGGTTTCCTCTAGTATATTGCGAGTAGAGATTTAAATTCTCTTTTTATCTTAATTACAAGAAATTCATTAGAGCCTGTAAAGAGAAAGTATATTCGTAATCCGCTTCGGGCTTTCTCTTTTCGTTAAAAGGCGGGACGCGCCGCATATATGCTTTCTTGGAATGTGTTCTGCGCCAGCGTAGCTCAGTTGGTAGAGCGGCTGATTTGTAATCAGCGGGTCGG
>DAIPLF010000259.1:0-4094 GCA_036769375.1 Candidatus Aminicenantota bacterium
CTATGGAGGGAACAAGGAGCTCATCGGCAAAGGCGTCGGGTTCGGACTGGCCGAGGATGTCGTGGCCACGAGCTACCACCTCATCAGCCAGGCCGAAGAAGTCGAAGGCGTCAATGTCAAGGGGAAGAAGATGAAGATCGAGGGGATCATCTCCGCCGACCGGAACTCCGACGTCGCTCTGCTCAAAGTTAAGGGAAAAGTCGGTGTGTTCACCCTGGGTGACTCCAACGAGCTGCAGGAGGGATCCAGGCTTTTTGCTTTGGGCGCCAATGAATCAGGTGAGATAACCATCGCCGAGGGAACTGTCCGGAATGTTCACAAACTGGGTGACAGCCAAGCGGTGATTGAATCCTCGATTTCGCTCCCCGAGGGATACAATGGCGGCCCTCTCCTGGACCTTGGCGGAAAGGCCGTCGGTTTAACGGTCATCATGGAAAAGAGCCGGGTGGGGATCCCGGTGAACGCCTGGAAGGGGCTTGCCAGATTGGGAAAGATCACCGCATTCAAAGATTGGACCAAGGAGGACTATCTGGCCAGTTTTGAAGGCGCTTACCTGGCCGGCCGGATAGCCAGCCTGATGGATGAAACCCTGAACGCCCAGAAGTATCTGGAGAGGGTCGTCAAAGTCAAGCCGGAAATGATCGAGGCCCAGGCCCTCCTGGCCTCCGTCTATGTCAAGCAAAGGAACTACTCGGCGGCCGTTACCGCCTACCAAAAGGTGGCCGAGCTTGACCCGAATAGGGCTTCCGCCCAGCTGGGATTAGGTGATGTGTATTTCAGGATGCAGCGCTGGAACGAAGCGGCCGCAGCTCTGGAGAAGGGCGTCGCCCTCGACAGCAGCAACAAACAGACGCTTTTCCAGATCGGCAATGCCTATGAAGAACTGAGGGATTTTGCCAAGGCCGCTGATGCCTATGAGCGCTTCCTGAAGCTCAACCCGGAGAACGCCTGGACGGGTTACCTCCGCTTGGGGACGAGCCGGATGGAGTTGCAGCAGTTTGACCAGGCGGTGGCGGCTTTACAGGAGGCTCAAAAAGTCCAGCCGCGGGACCTCAAGGTGAATTATAGCCTGGCCATGGCCTATCGGAAGGCCGGTCAATTTGACCAGGCCGAGGCCGTCCTGAAAAGCCTGGCCGAACTCAATCCTCCTGATGCTGGCACCTATTACGGCGATATCATCAAGATGTACGACGAGGCCGGGAAGAATGAGAACGCCATCGAGGCGGCCAGGAAGGTCATCGAGCTCAACCCGAAGAGTGAGATGGCGGTCTATAACCTGGCCATCATGTTCCAGAAGCTGAAACGGTACGAAGAGGCGATCGCCACCTTCCAGCAGGCTTTGACCATCAAGCCGGATTACGATGTGGCCTACTACAATATCGGGTCGTGCTACCTGAACCTCAAAAAATACAAGGAGTCAGTCGCGGCCTTCAGGAACTATGTCGCTCTCGTCCCCGATAACGCAGATGCCTGGCTGCAGATCGGCGTCTGCTATATGCAGCTCAAGGATTTCGAGTCGGCCCTCGACCCGCTGAAAAAATGCGTCGAGCTGCGTCCCGACTATGGAGTGGGGCTTTTCAACCTGGCGGTTGTCTACCTGAACCTGAAGGATAACTTCAGCGCCCGAGACATCTACCGGACGCTGGTCAATGTCGACCCTGACCTGGCCGAAAAGCTCAAGAAATACCTCCGCTGAACGGTCCGGACGCGTTTGACTATGCTTCCGGAATATGTTACAAATGAGGTCTATTTCAGCACCTGAAGCTCATCTTCCCTTCTTCACACGGACAGGCCTTCCGGCCGGGTTTTCCGGTTGGACTCAGGACTCCCGGAAGGGAGAACAGAGCTTTGATGCGGGTGAACCCGAGGGCAGGTGGCGGAATAGGCAGACGCGCTAGGCTTAGGACCTAGTTCCTGTTGAAGGAGTGCGGGTTCGACTCCCGCTCTGCCCATTTGGATACGCCGGTCGGCTTACCTCCGGGCAGTTCTTCCGGCCGGGTGAAGCCGAGATAGCTACACCCTGGATCGAGGTTAAAGGCGATGAACGATAAAAAAGAGACCGTCAAGTCCCGGGTCACGTCTCCTAGCCCGAGCAGGCGTGAACTGGAGATCGAGGTCCCGGCAGAGGAAGTCGCTGAGGAATGGGAAAAGGTTCTCCTGGAATATGCCTCTCGGGTCAGGCTGGACGGTTTCCGGAGGGGCAAAGCGCCCCAGGAAATGGTGAGGCGTCTCTTCTCCCAGGATATCAAGGACGCGGTCATAGAGAACTTGGTGCCGCGGGCCCTGAGAGAAAGCCTGAGCGCGCAGAACATCAGCCCTGTGGGGGCGCCGGTTATCAGCGAAGTGGTCTTCCGCGAAGGTCAGCCCTTCCAGTTCAAGGCGGCCGTCGAGGTCCTGCCCGGTTTTGAGCTTCCTTCCTACAAGAAAATCCGGATCAAGAAGAAAGAGGGCCAGGTCGAGGAGAAGGACGTGGATCAATCCTTGGAAGAGCTCCGGCAGAAATCGGCGGAGTATGTCCCGGTCGAGGGGAGGGGAGTGGCCGAGGGGGATTACGTCGTGGTCGAGTGGAAGGGCAAGGACCTGCAGACCAAAAGATTTCTGCCCACCGAGAAGGTGCTCGTACTGGCCGGGCATCCGGACAACGAAAAAGGCCTGAACGAGAGTTTGGCCGGGTCAAAGCCCGGTGAAGCCAGGGAATTCGTTGTCGACTATCCCCGGGACCAGGCCCAGAAGAAATTGGCGGGCAGGACTATCGACTACGAGATCAAGGTGATCTCGATCAAAGAAAAAAGGGTCCCGGAATTAGGCGATGAGTGGGCGAAGGACCTGGGGGAATACGAGAACCTGGAGGCCCTGAAACTGAAGGTGCGGGAGGAGCTGGAAAAAGCCAAGCAGGAGGCGGCCCGGAGAGAGATGGGCGAGGAGATCGTCAAGGGGCTTATTGAAAGCCTCCAGCTGGAACTCCCCGTGAGCCTCGTTGAGGAGGAGGCCGTCTCGATCCTCAGGGGCTGGGCGACCCAACTCCCCGCAAACCTTCCTGCCGCTCAGGTCGAAGAGCTGCGGGAGAAGGCCAAGGCTCAGGCCCAGCGGAGTCTCAAGACGAGCCTCCTTCTCCAGAGGATCGCCGGCCAGGAGAAGCTGACCGTCGGAGATGAGGAGATCGAGGAAGAGATCAAGGCGATGGCCAGGAGGAACAATGTCCCTCTGGCTCAGCTCGCCGAGAGGGTCAGTCAGGAGGGGAAGAGGGAGGATATCCGCAACAGCCTCCTCCTGCGCAAATCCATTGACTTTTTGCTCGATAACGCGGTATTATATTAATACTTCCCATGCCATCATTCCCCATGGTTGTCGAGCAGGACGGGCGCAACAAGCGGGCCCATGGCGCCTCTTCCCGTCCGCTCAAGGAATATCATTTTCGTCGGGCCGGAGGTCGCAACGATGGGGCGGCCAAGGTGGTGACCGCTGAGGTCCTTTCCATCTGGAGGCGGTCATCGGCCGGGACCTCATTGTGACGGCAGCCGAGGCGAAGGATTGCGGCCCTACCGATGAGATCTTCGCCTCCCTGATCAGGGTCCGGAAGTGACCGGCTTTCGCCGGCGCTCCGGATTTGGGATTTCGGCGGACGACAGAGGAAAATAAAGCGAAACAAAGGTCGGGCCCGGTCAAGGAAGGCGGACCGGTGTTCGAACGACTAAAGTAAGCAGTGGGAGAACAGAAATGACTCAAGAAGCGAACGGAAACGCCGAGATGATCCGCAACATCCCGCTCATCCCTTTGCGGGACCTGGTCATTTTCCCCTCTACCCTGGTCCCGTTCATCATTGGGCGCTCGCCTTCCGTCCAGGCGCTGGATAAGGCCATGGAGAGAGACAAGCTCATCTTCCTGTCGGCGCAGATGGACGCCTCGATCGACAATCCCACGCCCAAGGATATCTATTCTCTGGGGGTGACGGCCAAGATCATCCGGACCGTCAAATCGGACGAGAAGAATGTCAAGGTCATTGTGGAGGCCAAAAAGAGGGCCCGCGTGATCGAATACTTGAGCACCTACCCCTATTATCAGGTCCTGGCCAAGGTCATAAAGGAGATCGAGGA
>DAIPLF010000260.1:0-1189 GCA_036769375.1 Candidatus Aminicenantota bacterium
TAGTGGCGGGCCGCCTCTCCCATGGAGTCTGCTGGAAAGGACAGATGAAGGAACGGACCGAACACCGACTGCCACCCGGGAATATCCTTTTATGTATTTTGAGCGTTTTTTTCGCAGCGACCCTGGGAGGGCCGGTTGCCGCCGGTGAAGCGCTCCCGGAGTCCGGCAAGGTCGTCCGCGTCGCCGATGGCGATACGATCACCATCAGGTTCGCTGATCAGGTCGAAAGAAAGGTCAGACTCATCGGGGTGGACGCGCCGGAGATCCAAGACCCGAGAGAGGATGTGGCCTATCGAGCTTTCCTGGCGCGGAGATTCGCCGTCCATTATCTCTACCGCCAGGATGTCACCCTGACCTATGATTTCCCCCAACTCGATGAATATGGCCGGGTTCTCGCCTATGTCTGGCCGGAAAAGGAGAAGCTTTTCAATGACTTCATCATCCGCCAGGGCTTTGCCGCCGCTTTCTTGAAGTATCCCTTTAGAAAGGACTACCAAAAACGCTTCCGCGGCGCCGAGGCCGAAGCCAGGAAGAAAGGGCGCGGTTTCTGGCGCCCAGAGGGGGCGGCGGCCATAGCCCCGTCTGAAGTGCGGAGTCGGCTCGGAGAGGTCGTCTCGGTGCGGTTCCGGTGCGCGGAAATCTCCAAGAAATATTCCTATCTTTATCTGCGTTCGGCCGATGGGACCATCGAAGCTTTGGTTCCCCACCCCCGTCTCGTGGCCTTTCCCGGGATCCATGGTTGCCTCGGGAAAGAGATCATCGTCAGCGGTTTTCTGGAGGAATACAAAGGCCGGCCACAGGTCATGCTGTTTTTTCCCCGCCAACTTCGATTGACATGATTTTGGGGTTGGTTTATAAAACCTGAGGAACAAGGAGTCCTCTCAATGATATCGTCCAAGGCCGTGGGCAAAACTCTATCCATCCTGATCGTCGCGGGCGCCGCTTTCTCAGCCTCAATCTGGGGCGTCCCGGCCCAGCGAGAACGCCGGCCCGCAGCTCTCGATCCAGGCTTCTATAAGGCCATGGAGTGGCGTTCCATCGGCCCCTTCCGCGGGGGACGGGCGACGGCGGTGGCCGGCATTCCCAGCCAGCCGCACACCTATTACTTCGGCGCCACGGGTGGCGGCGTCTGGAAGACCGAGGACGGCGGGCTCAATTGGAAGTGCATCTCCGACGGTTTTTTCCGGAC
>DAIPLF010000260.1:1289-4093 GCA_036769375.1 Candidatus Aminicenantota bacterium
AACCCCCGGGTCATCTATGCCGCGCTCTGGGAAGCCGGCCGGACTCCCTACGGCCTGACAAGCGGCGGGCCGGGGAGCGGGCTCTTCAAGTCTACGGACGGCGGGTCCACCTGGACGGAGATCTCGCGCTATAGAGGCCTTCCCCAAGGCCTCCTGGGTAAGATCGGGATCGCCGTCTCGCCCGCGGTTCAGGACCGGGTTTGGGCGATCGTCGAGGCTGAGGACGGCGGCGTGTTCCGCTCGGACGACGCCGGCCTCACTTGGCAAAAGGTCAACGACGGGCGCCGGCTGCGGCAGAGGGCTTGGTACTACAGCCGGATCTATGCCGACCCCAGAGACGGGGAGACCGTCTATGTCCTGAACACCGACTTTTATTGTTCAACGGACGGCGGAAGGACCTACTCAGCCATCCGGGTCCCGCACGGGGACAACCACGATCTCTGGATCGACCCCGAGAATCCTCTGCGGATGATCAATGCCAACGACGGCGGAGCCAACGCGACATTGAACGGAGGCCTTTCCTGGACGGCCCAAGACAACCAGCCGACCGCCCAGTTCTATCACGTGGCCGTGGACAACAGGTTCCCGTACTGGATCTATGGGGCCCAGCAGGATAACTCAACTGTGCGCATTGCCAGCCGCACCGACGGCCATGGGATCGGCGCCCCGGACTGGCACGAGGTGGGAGGCGGCGAGAGCGGGTTCGTGGTGCCGCGTCCGGACAACCCCAACATCGTCTATGCCGGGAGCTACAGCGGTCTCATCACGCGCTGGGATTTTCGAACGCGACAAGAGCGCGTCATCACGGCCTGGCCGGAAAACCCGATGGGGGCGGGGGCTGCCGGCCTCAGGTTCCGCTTCCAGTGGACGGCCCCGATTCTGGTCTCGCGCCATGACCCGAACGTCCTCTACCACGCCGCTCAGGTCCTTTTCAAGACGACAAACGAAGGCCAAAGCTGGGAGGTCATCAGTCCCGACCTGACCACGAACGACAAAGACAGGCAGAAGTCCTCCGGCGGCCCGATCACCCAGGACAACACGGGCGTCGAGTACTATTGTACGATATTCGCGCTGGCCGAGTCGTTCCAGGACCCGAACATCCTCTGGGCCGGGACCGACGACGGTCTGGTCCAGTTGACCCGCGACGGCGGCAAGAGCTGGGAGAACATCACCCCCCGCGAGCTCCCCAAATGGAGCCTCATCAGTACGCTCGAAGTCTCCACCTTCGAACCGGCTGCGGCCTTCATCGCCGTCGACCGGCACGAGCTCGATGACTTCAAACCGTATATTTATAAAACCGAGGACTTCGGGAGGACGTGGCGTCTTCTCGTGACCGGACTGCCCAAAAGCACCTTTGCCCGGGTCGTCCGGGAAGACCCCAAGCGCAAAGGCCTCCTCTATGCCGGGACAGAGACGGGTGTCTTTGTCTCCTTCAACGACGGCGCGGTCTGGCAGTCGCTCCAGCTGAATCTGCCGGTGACGCCCGTCCATGATATGGCCGTGAAGGATGACGACCTCGTCGTGGCCACGCACGGCCGCTCTTTCTGGATCCTGGACGACCTGACCCCTCTGCACCAGCTGGACGAGAAAACCGCGGCCGCTTCTTCCTTCCTGTTCCGGCCCCGCGACGCCTACAGAACGGGCGGCGGGAGCTTCCCAATCCCCAACATCGGGAAGAACCCGCCCTGGGGAACGGTCTTTTATTATTATTTTAAGGAGAAGCCCAAGCAGGAAGTCATCCTCGAGATCATGGACTCCAACGGCTCCAGCATCAGGAGCTTTTCCAGTCAGGCCAAGCCGGGGACGGAATCCGGGGATGAATTCAGCCGGATTTCCGGCGGGGAAGAGAGCCTGATCCTGCCGGCGGAGGCCGGGATGAACCGCTTCCGCTGGAATATGCGCTATCCCGATGCCGAGCGGGTCCCGGGCGCTGTCCTTTGGGGCGGTTCAGGAGCGGGTCCCGTCGCTGTCCCTGGGATTTACCAGGTTAAGCTGACGGTGGGCGGGGAGTCGCACATCCGGGAATGGGAATGGAAGAAGGACCCGCGGATCGAAGCCTCGCCCCAGGAGCTTCAGGACCAGTTTGATTTCCTCCTCCAGGCCCGCGACACGCTCAGCGAGATCAACAGGAATGTCAATCAGCTGCGGCGGGTCCGGGCCAAGATCGACCGGCTCGCTGAGGACATAAAGGGAAGGCCGGAGGCAGCCGTCGTCCTCGAGGCGGCCAAGGCAGTCACGGCGAAGCTGACCGCCGTAGAAGAGGTCCTCATCCAAGCGAAATCCAAGAGCAGCCAGGACCCTCTCAACTATCCGGTCAGGCTCGACGACAAGATCGCCACCCTGGCCACCTGGACGGCCGGAGCCGATGCTCCCCCGACCGACCAGTCGCGGGAGCTGTTCAAGGAATTGGCGGGTAAGGCTGAGGCCGAGATCGCCGCTCTCAAGACCATCCTGGAAGTGGACCTCCCCAACCTCAACGCCCTCCTCAAAGACGCCGGCGTCCCTCACATCATCATCGAATGAAAAGGATTCGGGTGAGGAAATGTATAAGCAACTCAGCCAGGAAATCCTGAACCGTTTGGCTGACATCGTCGGGGAGGAGGATGTCCTCTCCGACCGGGAGAAACTCGAGGATTTCAGCCACGACGAGTTCTCTTTGCGCGATATCGGGCGGTATCCGGAGGCCGTGGTCAAGCCCGAGCGGACGGAGGAAGTGGCGGCGGTCATGCGGCTGGCCTCCTCGGAGCATATCCCGGTGACTCCGCGGGGAGGCGCGACCGGGCTGTGCGGCGGCTGCGTCCCGC
>DAIPLF010000261.1:0-4088 GCA_036769375.1 Candidatus Aminicenantota bacterium
GGAACCACGACCAGGGTAATCAGGGTTGAGCTTGTCAGCCCTCCGATGACGGCCCGCGCCAGCGGCGCTTGGACCTCGCTTCCTTCTTGAAGGCCGAGCGCCAGCGGAATCATCGCTATGATGGTGGTCAGGGCCGTCATCAAAATCGGCCGCAGCCTCCTCCTTCCCGCTTCTTCGATGGCCTCTCTCATCTCCATCTTGTCCCGGCGCCGGAGCAGGTTGGTGTAGTCAACCAGGAGGATGGCGTTGTTGACCACGATTCCGGCGAGCATGATACAGCCTATGTAAGTCTCCACGTTGAAGGTCGTCCCCGTTAGGAAAAGGATAAAGACGACGCCGATAATGGCCAAGGGCACGGAGAACATGACGATGAGCGGGTCGCGCAGCGATTCGTACTGCATGGCCATGACCATGTAAACAAGGAAAATCGCCAGCAGGATGCTCATCAGGAGCTCCCGGAAAGCCTTTTGCTGTTCTTCATAGTCACCTGTAAAGCCGATGGTGAAGTCCCGGGGAACGGGCACCGACTTCAGGCCCCGCCGGACCTCGGCGATGGCCGAGCCCAGGTCCATGCCCGCGAGCTCGGCCGAAACGGTGATGATCCTCTCCCTGTCCCGGCGTTCGATCTGCTGCGGGCCCCGTTTCGACTGGGCGTTGATGACGTTCCTGAGGCTGACCGGCTGGCCGTCGGAATTGGTCATGGTCAGGTCGAGAATATCGGTGACGTCCATTTTTTCGGAGTCCTTCACCTTGACCAAAATCCTGTATTCGCGGCCGCCTTCCCGGAACTGGCTGGCCTGCGTCCCCATGAGGATGGTTTGGATGAAGCTGGCGACCTGGTTGACCGACAGCTTCATTTCCGAGGCTTTCTGTCTGTCGATGAGGAGGTGCTGTTCGGGCGTGCCTTCCCGGCGGCTGACCCTGACGTCGGTCACCCCCTTGGTATTTTCGACGACTCTCTTGACCTGCTCAGCCAGGGCCTGGGCCACGTCCATGTCGTAGCCCCGGACTTCAACCTGGAGCCTTTCCTGGCCGCCTCCGCCCCGCATGCCGAACATCATCTGGCCGCCTGAAACTCTCGTCCTGATGAGCGCGCCCGGCACCTGCTCGGAGAGCTTCCGGCTCAGGTCGGCCGCGATCTCGGCGCTGGAGCGGGTCCGCTGTGACTTGGGCTTGAGCCTTAAGGTGATGGAGCCCTGGTTGGCGCCGCCGCGCCAGCCGCCGCTTCCGGCGCCCTCCTCCAGGATCGTGATCTCGGGCACGTACTTCTTGACCATCTCGGTCACGTCTTTGAGCTTCTGGTCCATCACCTGGAGCCTCGTCCCGACTTCCATCTCGACCGTCACTCCGACTTCGCCTTCGTCGGTCTGGGGCAGGTATTCCCGGCCGATGAAACGCATCAGGAACAGGCTGACGACCAGGAGAAAAAGCGTTCCGCCCAGGACTGCGCCGCGGTGGTCGAGGGAATAGTGGAGGATTTTCTTATAGGCTTTCTCCATTTTGGCGGACGCGGCCTTGGCCTTGGCCGCGATTTTCGGTTCCGGTTTCCTCCGGGCGCTATCGGGCGTCGCCAGGAGCCGGTTCGCAAACATGGGCACGATGGTCAGGGCGACAAAAAGAGAACACATCAGGGAGAAGGTGACGACCAAGGCCAGCTGCTTGAACATGATCCCGGAGGAGCCGCGGACGAAGAGCATGGGCAGGAAGACGATGACGGTGGTCAGGGTGCTGGCGATGATCGCCCCCGTTACTTCCTGGGTCCCCTCGGTGCAGGCCTTGAGCGTCGGTGTCCCCCCTTGTTTCATCCGGAAGATGTTCTCGAGCACGACGATGGAGTTGTCCACCATCATCCCGACGCCGAGGGCCAGCCCTCCCAGGCTCATGACGTTGAGGGTCATTCCGTTGAAATAGATGAGCGTAAACGTGGCGATGATCGAAACCGGGATCGAAGCGGCGATGACCAGAGTGCTCCGGATATTGGCCAGGAAGAACAGGAGGACGACGACGGCCAGCAGTCCCCCGTACATGGCCGACGAGGCCACGTTGCTGATGGCGCTCCTGATGAACTTGGCGCTGTCCCGGATGGGGATGAACTGGATCTGGGGGTAGTCTTCCTGAAGTCTTTCCATTTCCTTCATGATTTCTTCGACGATCTTGACTGTGTTCTTCCCCGATTGCTTGTAAACCGCGATCCGGATGCCGGACGTCCCGTTTATCCGGGCCACCCGGGTCACCCGGCGGAAGGTATCTTCGACACTGGCGATATCCCGCAGCCTGATCACCGCGCCTTCCCGCACGGCGACGATCGTTTCCTTGATTTCATCGACCGCGGTGAAGACGCCGGGGATGCGGACCACGATCTCGTAATTTCCCTTTTCGATCGTCCCGGCCGGGACGTCGATATTCTCCTGGCTTATCTTGGCGATGATGAGGTCAAGGGGGAGGCCGAGGGCCTTGACCTTGTCGGGGAACAGGTTGACCTGGATTTCCCTTTCCAGGCCGCCCCAGACATCGATCGAGGCCACGCCGGGAACGCGCTCGATCCGGTAGGATATTTGCTGGTCGATGATCTTCCTGACCTGGATCGGATCGAGCTCGCTCAGGGCGCCCAGCATGAGCACCGGCATCTGGGCCGGGTCGAACTTGCGCAGGGTCGGCCTCTGGATGTCCTCGGGAAGGCGGCCGATGATCCGGTCCAGTCTTTCTCTTATGTCGTTGGCCGCTTCGTCGAGGTTCGTCCCCCAGTCGAACATGACCCTGACCGTGCTCCCTCCCTGGGACGAAGACGAGAAGATCTCCTCCACTCCCGGGACTGAGCTCATGGCTTCTTCGATCGGCCGGGTGATCATCTGCTCCATCTCTTCGGGAGCGGTGTTGGGGTAGGAAGTGGAGACGTTCAGGGTGGGAAAGGTGATGTCCGGCATGAGGTCGATGGGCAGCCGGGTCACGGCGATGAAGCCCAGGACGAGTACTACCAAGAGCAGCATGATCGTAAAAATCGGCCGGTGGATGGCGAATTCAGAGAGGCTCACGGCATCCTCCTTCTTGCGTTCCGCTCATTTCTTCGGCGGCTGGCCCGAAGCCTGCCCGGAAATCCTCTCGGGCAGGATGATGTTCATCCCGTCCTGGAGAAGATGCTGTCCCAGAACGACGGCGTACCCGGAGATATCGGCCGGGTCCAGCACCTCGGCGCTTTCCCCCTCGACGATGCCCAGCTTGATGGGTTGGAAAAACGCCTTCTTGTTTTCCGTGTCGGCGAGGAAGACTCCGGATTGGGTTCCCCTTTGGACAAGGGCGCTGAACGGCACGAGCTTCGCTTTGTCGCGGTAGGCGAATTCGATCCCGGCGTTGACAAACAGCCCGGGCTTGAGAGAGCTGTCCTCGTTATTGATGTCGATCTCGACCCTGGCCTGGCGCGAGGTCTCCTGGAGGAGAGGCGCGACCCGGGTGACCGTTCCCTGGAACGTCCGGTCGGGGAAGGCGGTGGTCGTTACGGCTACGGCCTGTCCGGGCTTAATGCGGAAATATTCTTTTTCAGTCGCGTAGATCACTGCGGTAATCGGCTGCAGCTCAATCACGGAAATGATCTGGCTGTTGGGGGAAAGCAAGGCTCCTTCATGGACAAATCTTTCCCCGACGTAGCGGACGTCGCTTCCCTTCTCCCAGGACGCCGTAATCCGGGTGTAGGAAAGCCTGACCCGGGACGCTTCCAGGGCGGATTGCCGGTTTGACACCAGCGCGGCCGCCACCTTGAATCGTGCTTCCTGGGCGTTGAACTGGGACTTGGCCGCATCCATCTGGGAATCGGACATAATCTTCTTTTTGTACAGGCTCTCGGCCCTTTCCAGGTCCCTCCGGGACAGTTCGACACCGGTGCGGGTCTCTTCCAGGGTGGCCTTGGCCACGTTGAGATCGGCCTCGGCCTGGATGACCTGCTGCTGGTATTCTTCGTCATCGAGTTGGGCGACGACCTGGCGGTTGGTCAGGCGATCCCCGATGTCGACGTAAAGCTTTTTGAGCTTGCCGGAGACTTTGGGGGCGATGACGAATTGCGACTTGGGGATGAGCGTTCCGGAGAAAAGCCCGAG
>DAIPLF010000262.1:0-4088 GCA_036769375.1 Candidatus Aminicenantota bacterium
TTCTGGCCTTTGTCCTGACGCCGCTGATATTGGCCCCTCTGGGCATATTCACCGGGGTGGCCAGGGGAACAGGACACGCCTTCATGAACGGCTGGCACAATATTCCTTGGTTCCCCTTCGTCCCGATCTGGTCTTTCTCTCTGCTGTTCGTCGTCATCTGGCTGGCGGTCATCCTCTGGGTGTACAAAGATGCCGAACGGCGTCGCATGAGCGGTCTGCTCTGGGCGCTCCTGGTCTTTATCGGCAACCTGGTCGGGTTGCTCATCTATCTCATCATCCGCCAGGATCATCCGGTCTGCTGCGAGCCGGCAGGCCCGACCACTTCAGCCCCGCCCTCAACGGCGGAAGGTTCGGAGAAAAAACTGCCGGCCTGTCCCGCCTGTCAGAAGCCTGTGGAGTCGGGCTTTGTCTATTGCCCGCAGTGTGGCGCCGCGCTACAAAAAACCTGTCCAAGCTGCAGCAAACCGGCAGAATCCGATTGGAAAGTCTGCCCGCACTGCGGCGCCCCGCTCAAGTCCGAATAAGCTGTCTTCGGTTGCGGCGGCCGCTCCCTTTGTGGTAATGGGATGATAGGCAGGGAAAATGGCCGTCTTTTCGCCGCATCTTCTCAGCCGTCTGGATAAGGCGAAGTTCGGAAAGATCCAGGTCTGGGAATTCAGCTTTCGGAGCTTGTTCAGAGAATACGCCTGGCTTTTCCTCATAAAGGCCGTTGTCGCTCATCCCGTGAAGGCGGCCCGGGGGATACGCCGGTACCGGCGTATCGTCCGCGCCGAAAAGCCGTCGTCCCCTGAATATGTGCGCTTCCATTGCCTCCCCGAAGAGACCGATTTTCTGCGGAGTGCCCGGGCCCGCAAACCCGGACCGCTGATTGGCCTCGGATTCTGCCTTAAGCCTTATGATCCTGACGACCCATCGCGATCGTGCCCTTCCGGCCGGGCGAACCATGACTGTCTTTATTTCGAACGGGGAGAAACGCGGCCCGTCTGCGCGGGCTGCGCCATCACCGATATCGGCCGTCGCGCTCTCGAAGCGGGATGTCCCGCCTACATCATGACCTCGGCAAAAGACATAGCCCTGGATTTCATGATCCCACAGATCAGCCGTGATTCCTTTCCAGCGGCCATCCTTCTTCTCTGCCCGTATTCGATCCAAGCCATCATCCTGCCGCTCCTCATCTGTGGCGTCCAGATGACCCTGCTCTCTTATGCCAGCGGGTCCTGCGCGGATTATGGGCAATGGCTGAAGGCTGACTGGGGGATCAAGGAAGAGCGGACGACAATCGATGCCCAATCACAGGAGAGGCTCCTCGGCCTGCTGGGGAAGCTCCGGCCTGAAGATGGGGGCCGGGTTCAGAGCCGGGGAAGTCGGCGATTTCACCGCGGCGGGAATATTTTCTATCCGTCTGTTGATCATCCCCACAAGTGAACAAAGAGAGCAGCCAGGCCGCTGGCTGTGACCTGGATGGTCAGGTTATCGGCGCCGTGGGGAGAGACGGCCTCAACGAAGACGACAACTCCAGAGAGAAAAATAGAGGAGAGGAGCGAACGGGCAAGAGGGAGATGATAGAAGGCGGAGAAGAAGGCCGTTGAAAGGACGATCGAAACAACCAGGACGGAGAGGCTTCCCTCCACCGACCTTTCCGCGATCTTGACTTTTTTCAGGCTGAGCACCCGGTAGCGATGCCGGCCGAAGCGGACACCGACCGGTTCGGCCACGGCATCGGCCGCTCCGCCGACAAGATACCCCATGACGGCGCAGGCCCCGAAGAGCCAGTTGGAGATGAGTCCGCCCGCGGCTGTGGTGAGGTAGGGGAGGACGACGAAGGTGCCGCGCCGTGGGGCATCTTTCTCCCGGGCGAGCGCTTCGAAAAAGAAATTCCTGTCGCCTGCCCGAACGACGAGGACCACGTAGACCCCCATGCCCAAACCGAGGATGTTGACAGCGGGCATTCCTCTCCAGAGATGGAGTCCCACCGCGGTGAAGAAGATCAGGAAATGGAAGAGCTTCCTCGTGTATCCGGTCGGCCAGCCGGCCCGGCGCTTCAGGGAGCCGCTCAGGATGCCGCTTGTCAGGATGGCCGCCGCCGAGACCGCGGCGGCGACGAGGATTTCAGGAAAGGGGGGCAGCAGCGGGAGGAAAAACGCGAAAAGCCCTTTCATTTGCAGCCTCTATCATAGCCCAGCGGGGATGGCCCCTCAAGGGGGTGGAAATTTCCCCAGCGGAAGATATAATGAGATCCCCGGTTTGATTTGGCCTTATAAAATCGATCGGATCGATATGAACAGTAAACAAAAGCTCTCGGCCGGCGTTCTCGAGGCGGTCAGACAGGAGTCCCGCGCCTTTTTCCGGCGCGCCCGGGGGAGCCACGACTGGGACCATACGGAGCGAGTCTACAGGCTTTGCCTCCGCATCGGCCGCAAGGAGAAGGCCGACCTCGATGTCCTGCGGCTGGCCGCCCTGCTCCATGACATCGGCCGCGCGGAAGAGGATCGGTCGACCGGCCGGACCTGTCACGCCGCCAGAGGCGCCCTCCTGGCGCGAAAGATCCTGGAAAAGAAGGGGATCGATAAGGAACGGGCAGATAAGGTTGTGCGCTGTATCGAGACCCATCGTTTCCGGGGACGGCTCGTCCCGGACTCCCTCGAAGCAAGAATACTGTTTGATGCCGACAAGCTGGATTCGATCGGCGCCGTCGGCATCGGCCGGGCGTTCCTGTTCGCCGGTGAGGTCGGGGCCAGGCTGCATGATCCCGGGATCGAAGTCCGAAAGACAGAGCCCTACACCAAAGAGGACACGGCCTATCGCGAGTACCTGGTGAAACTGAGAAAGATCAAAGACCGGATGTCCACCTCCGAAGGGAAGCGGATCGCCCGGGAGCGCCATAAATTCATGGCCGATTTCTTCAGCCGGTTGAACAAGGAGACGGCCGGAGCCCTGTGATCCCGGGCCTTCCCGGCGGGTCCGCGGGAGCTTTCACCCGGCCGCGGCGCCTTGACAGGAAAGTGGACCGCGGTGTATTTTTAAATCTGGGCCCACCTCAGACCGGGCCGCGAAAGACTCGATTCCCCCACCGCGGAAGAGAAACCTTGCGGGCAGAGGCGGGGCCGGGCACTTAGAAAGGAGCACGGACATGGCCAACATCAAGTCCAAGAAAGGAATTATCGGCATCCTCACCGGGGGAGGCGATGTCCCAGGTCTTAACCCGGCTATCCGCGCCGTCACCATCCGGGCCATCCACGACGGCTATGATGTCATCGGCATCCGCCGCGGCTGGGCGGGCCTTATCGAGATCAACCGGGACGAGATGACCGATGACCCGGAATGCTGTCAGGTCCTGACCGAAGAGATCGTCAACAAGGCCGGCCGGACGGGAGGCACATTCCTTCATACCTCCCGCACCCGCCCGAGCAGTGTCCCCGACGTCAACGTGCCGGCGCACCTGCGGGGCAAGTACGATGCCAAGGTGAACGACCTCACCGAGGAAGTGCTGAAGAATATCGAACGTCTGGGCATCGACTTTCTCGTGCCCATCGGCGGCGACGACACTTTGAGCTATGCCTGCTTGCTCCACCAGAAGGGGGTCAAGATCATCGCCATCCCCAAGACCATGGATAACGACGTCTCCGGGACCGATTACTGTCTGGGGTTCTCCACCTGTGTCACCCGGATCATCAGCCTGACCCATGCCCTCCGGACCACGGCCGGCTCGCACGAGCGTTTCCTCTGCATCGAGGTCTTCGGCCGATACGCCGGGTTCACGGCCCTCCTCCCGACCATGGCCGGGGCGGCCAGCCGCTGCGTCATCCCCGAATACAGGTTCAACATGGAGAAGCTCTGCGAGCTCCTGACCGAGGACCGGGCCGAGAACCCAAGCCTCTACTCGGTCGTACTTGTCTCGGAGGGGGCGATGACCGAGGGCGGCGAGATGATGTATGCCGATGATGAGAAAGACATGTACGGGCACAGGAAGCTTGGCGGAATCGGTGATTATATCGCCAACCAGCTCAAAGAGCTCTCTCCTCGGTTCAATAACGGCCGCCGGATCAACGTCATCAATCAGAAGCTGAGCTATCTCGTCCGCTGCGGCG
>DAIPLF010000263.1:0-4070 GCA_036769375.1 Candidatus Aminicenantota bacterium
TTTCGCCGTAACCTTCCACCGGCAGCGGCGCAAAAAAAAGAGCTTCGCTTCCTAGGGGAGACGGCCACTCTGGGGCGTCAGAGCCTCAGAAGATCAGCCGCACCAGAAGGCTGAGCGCCATAGCCACGGTGATACTCAAACCGACGGAGAGCAAGGCGGTCCTTTTCCCCGCCTCCTTCCAAAGGATGGCGAACGTCGAGAGACACGGGATGAAGAAACTGACGAAGACCGTGAACACCAGGATCTGTTCCCGGGAGATGACGGTGAGAAGGTCCTTGTATTCAACGCCCAGCGCCTGGAGCATCATGATCAGGGACAGCTCCTTTCTTAGAAACCCAAAGACAAGGGTGATCCCCAGCGGCCGAGGGAGGCCAAGCCCATGGACGACGAGCGGAGAGAAGGCGGCGTTAAGAACTTTGTCGAGAGCCAGGAATTGGAGCAGGCTCAGGATGACGCTTCCTCCCACGAGCAGCGGCCAGGCGAATTTGACAAAAGACTTAAGCTCAAGGTAGGTCTTCCTGGCCATCGTCATCAAAGAGGGCGCCTTAAGTGACGGGATCTCCAGAATAAGACCAGGCGAGGGGTCCTTAAAGAAGAATGACAGGACCCTTCCGATCAGGCCGACAAGAAGGATGTTGAAAAAATAGAACCCCAGAGCCCAGACCGGCCCCAGGTAGAGGGCAACGAGCGCCAGGATGATGGTGGTCCTGGCCGAACAGGGAATGAAAGGTATGAGCAGAGAAGTGATCGTCCGGTCGCGCGGAGATTCGAGGATCCGGGTAGAGAGGACGGCAGGGACATTGCAGCCGAACCCCAGGATGAACGGGGATACGGATTTCCCGTGCAAACCGATGCGGTGCATGAAGGTGTCCAGGAGGAAGCCGGCCCTGGCGAGGTAGCCCAGGTCCTCGAGGAAGGCCATGAAAAACAGGAGGGGGACGAAATAAGGCAGGACGATCGCGGCTCCCCCGCCAATTCCCTGAATGACCCCATCGGCAAGATGGAAGAGAAGGCCCGAACCCAGCCAGCCGCCCAGGAGGGCCCTCAAATGGATCAGAGGGCCCAGGAGGGCCCCCTCGAGCGGACCTCCGATCTTGAAGATGAGGAAGAAAAAGGCCAGGAAGATAAGCAACATAATAGGATAGCCGAGGATGGGGTGCATGATAATGTCATCGACACGCTGCTCCCAGCTCAGCTCCTTTCCCCGGCGGACGCGGCTGCTCTCTTCGCAGAGCTTAAGAGCCAGATGGTGGCGCTCTGCGGCGATGACCTCGTAAGAGGGAGCCCGGCGTTTTTCCTCGATCCTCTTTTTGGCCAGGTCGAGCTCCCTCTTGAGCTCCGGTTCGGCCTCATCCAGCACCTCAAGGCAAAATGTCTGGTCGGCTTCAAGGAGCTTGATGGCCGTGAACCTGGGGTTCCCGGCGATGATAACTCCCGCGGGCAGTTTTTCCGCCAACTGACCGACCTCTTCTTCGATGTCCCCCGACCAACGGGGAGCCACCGTCGGACAGTGTTTGTCCAAACAGAAGAAGGCCGCCTCGAGGAGCTCTTTAAGCCCGCGGCCATGAGAGGCAACGGTGGGAATGACCTTAAGACCGAGCAGCTTTTCCAGTTTTTCGGGGGAGATATGGACCCCCTTTTTTTCCGCCAGGTCGACCATATTCAGGGCGACGATCATCGGATAGCCGACCTCGAGAAGCTCCAGGGTTAGCTCCAGGCTGCGCCCGAGAATGGAAGCGTCAACCACATTGACGATCAGGTCGGGCTTTTCCTGAAAAAGGTGGCTGAGCACGACCTTCTCGGCCGGCTCTGAGGGGTTGAGCGAATATGCCCCGGGCAAGTCGACAACGTTGAGAAGGCGGCCCTCGATGTAGACCTCGCTGTGCGTATGTTTAAAGCTTGTGCCGGGAAAATTCGAGGTGAGGGCCTTGTGACCAGCGATGGCATTGAATAGAGTGCTTTTTCCGCAGTTCGGCTGCCCCAGGAAAATGATGGTCGGGTGATCAGCCTTCATTTGGAGCGACGTCGACCCAAATCCTGTGGGCAATCCCGCGGCCCACGGCCACGCTGGAATCCGCGGTCAGGTTCTTGATGAGCAGCGGACCCCGGAGGATCCCCTGGGAATTGACTTCGATAAGGACGTCCTTATGGAAGCCCAAGGCGAACAAGCGGCGGCGAACTCCCTCCCTGCCCTGGATGTCCACGATCCGCAGCTGTCGGCCGTGGGGCGCTTCAGAAAGTCGAATCATGTTCCTATCCGTTAGTCTGAGAAGAATTGAGAATGATTCTCACTATCATCATACAGCATCGGCGCGCCCAAATCAACCCTCATCTGGACGTTTCGCCAAGAGCCGCCCTTCAATAGGCTGCTGTCTTGGCGCGCGTCCCCAAATTGACATAGGGGGAAGTTTCTGATAATAAATAGAAAATGGTCAAGTGGCTGATCACCAAAATCTTTGGGACCAAGAACGAGCGGGACCTGAAAAAGCTCCAGCCCCTGGCCGCCGCCGTCACCGAGCTGGAACCCAGGATCCAAGCGCTCTCTGATTCCGAGCTCCGGGCCAAAACCGCCCAATTCAAGGAAAAACTGAGCCAGGGCGCCGGCCTCGAAGACATTATGGTCGAAGCCTTCGCCGTCGTCCGAGAGGTGGCCCGCCGGGTGGTCCGGATGCGCCATTTCGACGTCCAGCTCATCGGCGGCGTCGTCCTCCACCAGGGCAAGATCGCCGAGATGAAAACCGGCGAGGGCAAAACCCTGGTGGCCACCCTCCCCGCTTATCTCAACTCCCTAGCGGGAAAAGGGGTCCACATCGTCACGGTCAATGATTACCTGGCCAAGCGCGATACGGCCTGGATGGGTCCCATCTACAGTTTCCTCGGTCTTTCCGTGGGAACGATCCAGCACGACATGACAGATGCCGACCGCAAGCTTGCCTATGGGTGCGATATCACCTACGGGACCAACAACGAGTTCGGGTTCGATTATCTGCGCGATAACATGAAGTTCCGGCAATCCGACCTCGTCCAGAGAAAACACCACTATGCCATCGTCGACGAGGTTGACAGCATCCTGATCGATGAGGCCCGCACTCCCCTGATCATCTCCGGCCCCACCGAGGAATCCACCGCCCTCTACTTCAAGGTCGACAACCTGGTCCGGCGCTTTCACCAGGAGAAACACTATAAGGTCGACGAAAAGACGCGAACGGTCTCCATCCTCGAAGACGGCGTCTCCGAGGCCGAGAGGTTCCTCAGCGTCTCCAACCTCTATGACCTCGCCAACATGGACCTCGTCCATCATATCAACCAATCCCTAAAGGCCCATCATCTTTTCAAACGGGACGTCGATTACATGGTCCAGGAGGGCAAGGTCATCATCGTCGATGAATTCACCGGCCGGTTGATGCCCGGGCGCCGCTACAGCGACGGACTGCACCAAGCTCTGGAGGCTAAGGAGAGAGTCCGCGTCGAAGAGGAATACCAGACCCTGGCCTCGATCACCTTTCAGAACTACTTCCGAATGTACGAGAAGCTGGCCGGCATGACCGGGACGGCGGCCACCGAGGCCACCGAGTTCCATCATATCTATAAGCTGGAAGTCGTCGAGATCCCCACCAATCAAGACCTCATCCGCCACGAGTATTCCGATGTCGTCTACCGGAAGGCCGAGGAGAAATGGGAGGCGGCGCTCGAAGAGATCGTCGAGCTGAACAAAGTGGGCCGGCCGGTCCTCGTGGGGACAGTCTCCATCGAGAAATCCGAGCACTTGAGCACCCTTCTTCGCCGCAAGGGGCTCAAGCATGTCGTGCTCAACGCGAAGTACCACGAGATGGAGGCCACGATCATTGCCCAGGCCGGGCGGGTCGGCGCCGTGACCATAGCCACGAACATGGCCGGCCGCGGGGTGGACATCCTCCTCGGCGGCAACCCCGACTTCCTGGCTCGGGAGCAGCTCCGTAAATCGGGCCTCGATCCCCTCAAGGCCGATCAGGAGCAATGGGAAAAGGCCCTGGCCGATGCCAGGAAGACGACCGAAGAAGATCACCAGAAGGTCGTGGCGATGGGAGGCC
>DAIPLF010000011.1:0-9147 GCA_036769375.1 Candidatus Aminicenantota bacterium
AGCATCTCGGCCGGGCCACGGCCTCGGCCATCCAGGAGATGCTCATCGTCGTCGAGCCGGGCTCCCGGAGCATCGATACCGCGATGACGATCATGAGGCTCTCCAGCGAGATCGGTGTCCCCAAGTTCAGGATCATCGGCAACAAGGTCCAGGACGCCGGCCAGGAAGGCTGGATCCGGTCTCATTTTGCTCCCTCCATGATCCTGGGCATGATCCCGTACAGTGAGTCCATCCGCGCCGCCGACCGCAATGAGCAACCGCTCATCGACATCCTGGACGACCGGCTGCGGGCGGAGTTCGCCTCCGTTTTCAGGGGCTTGGCCGGTTGAGGGGGGGACAGCCACCTCTTGGCTGCTTTTCTTTCCTCTAGATTAGCATAATCATACAAAAACATCAGCGCCGATTCCTATATTTTGCCGTCGGCAAGGACTATCATGATTTCCGAAGATGAAGAGAGAGGTCTGTCATGAGCTTTAAACCTCAAGGCCTGGCCACGGCCATCGGCAGCCTGCCCCATCAGGATCCCGGGGCGGCCTGCCGGGTCATCCTGGACAGCATCCCGGAAATTCCGATCTGGCCCCAGCTCCCGGCTATGGATTTCCGGGAACGTATGGAAATCCAATACTCCGAGGGTCTTCCCGGCGTCGTCCTCGATCCTGTCACCGCCAAGATGCACTTCGACACGAGCGGGGATATCACTGCGGAGCTCGAGAAGTTCTATGAGAACTATATGGCCGAAAACCTCGACTACTTCCGGATTTCTCCGGGTTTCAGTCGGGGGATCTTCGAGATGGATAAAAGGCTCGCTGCGGAGAGGCCGGCCGTTCTCCGCCATTTCAAGAGCCATGTGACCGGTCCCATGACCGTCGGCCTCGGCCGCACGGACGAAAACAAGCGAGCCATCTATTACAACGAGATGATGAGGGATGTGGTGGTCAAGGGTACGGAGATGAAGGCGCGCTGGATGCTGCGGCATTTCCAGGGATTGGGGGTGCCGCAGCTGTGCTTCATCGACGAACCTATCCTCTCGGCCTTCGGCTCTTCCACCTATGTCAGCGTCCAACGGGCCGACGTCGTCCAGTACCTGCGGGACGTGATCGCGGCGATCCATAAGGAGGACGGCCTGGCCGGGGTCCACTGCTGCGGGAACACCGAATGGACAATCCTTGTCGACGCCGCCACGGACGTGATCAGCTTTGATGCCTTCGACTACGGGGAGACCATTGCCTACTATGCCGCTCCGATAGGGGACTATCTGGAGAAGGGCGGGGTCCTGGCCTGGGGTATCGTCCCCACTTCGGCCAAGATCGCCCAGGAAACGCCGGAAACCCTGCTCAAGAAGCTTCGTGCGGCGGTCGACAACCTGGCCGGCAAGGGGATCCCGAAGAGCCTTATATGGGAGAAATGCCTGGTCACTCCGAGCTGCGGAACCGGATCCCTTCCCGTGGATTTGGCGGAAAAGGTGTTCGCCCGCCTGAGTGAGGTGAGCCGCCTTCTGCGGGGCTAAGCCCCCGAGAAGGCCGCCGGGGAGAGAAGCAGAAAGGAAAAAGATGCCGAAGCCGAAAAGCGTTGATCATGCCGTGAATGAGATGCTCGAGCGGGCCCATGCCCGGGGCCTGGAGACGGTCTGGGACAGGGCCGAGGAGCAGAAGCCTCATTGCGGGTTCGGGGAACGCGGGGTTTGTTGCCGCGCCTGCTACATGGGGCCCTGCCGGATCAACCCGTCCGGGAAGAGACCTCAGAAGGGAGTCTGCGGCGCGACCGCGGAAGTGATCGTCGCCAGGAACTTTGCCAGGATGATCGCCTCCGGCACGGCCGCTCATTCCGACCATGGCCGGGAGGTGGCCAAAACCCTGCTGCTTGCTGCCACCAACCCCGAATCCGGCTATGCGATCAAGGATGCGCGGAAACTCAAGAGGGTCGCCCAGGTCTTCGGCGTCTCCATACAGGATAAGCCCAAAGAAAGAATCGCCCTCGAAGTGGCCGAGCGCGCCCTGGCGGATTTCGGCCGGCAGGAGGGGGAGATCTCTTTTATCAAGGCGGCCCCGGAAAAGCGCCAGGCCATCTGGCGGAAGCTGGGTGTCGTGCCCAGGGGGATCGACCGCGAGGTCGTAGAGATGATCCACCGGACGAGCATGGGGGTTGATCAGGACTATCGCCACATCATGCTCCAGGGCTCTCGGACGGCCCTGGCCGACGGCTGGGGCGGGTCCATGGTGGCCACCGAGCTCCAGGACATCATTTTCGGCACGCCTTCCCCGATCCGCGGGCAGGTCAACCTCGGTGTTCTCTCCAAGACCGATGTCAATATCATCGTCCACGGACACGAGCCCGTTCTGTCTGAAATGCTCGTCCTGGCGGCGAGGGACAAGGAGCTCGTGGATCTCGCCCGGTCGGCGGGAGCAACCGGGATCACCCTGGCCGGGATCTGCTGCACGGCCAATGAGGTCCTCATCCGGCACGGGCTGCCGATCGCGGGAAACATGCTGCAACAGGAGCTAGCCGTGGCCACAGGCGCCGTCGAAGCCATGATCGTCGATGTCCAGTGCATCATGCCCTCTCTGCCCCAGCTGTGCAAGAACTTCCACACTCTGCTCATCACGACTTCATCCAAGGCCAGGATCGAGGGAGCCCGCTCCGTGGATATCCGGGCCGGGAACGCTTATCAGGCGGCCAGGACGATCGTCCGAGAGGCGATCGCCAACTTTGCCAACCGCGGTGCGGTCGATATCCCGGAGGACAAGATGGACCTCGTCGCCGGCTTCAGCCACGAGGCCATCACCTACATGCTCGGGGGCTCTTTCCGCGGATCCTATGTGCCGCTGAACGATAATGTCATCAATGGCCGGATCAAGGGAGTCGCCGCGGTCGTCGGCTGCTCCAACCCCAAGACGACCCACGACAAGGGACATATCGGACTAGTCGAAGAGCTCATCGCCAACGATGTCCTCGTCGTCCAGACCGGCTGTTCCGCCATCGCTTGCGCCAAGGCCGGGCTCCTCACCCCGGAATCGGCGGTCAAGTCCGCCGGCAAGGGGCTGGCCGAGGTCTGCCGGGCTGTCGGCATGCCCCCTGTTCTCCATTCCGGCTCATGCGTCGACAACAGCCGCATCCTGATCGCCCTGACAGAGATGGTCAAAGTCGGGGGGCTGGGCCAGGACATCAGCGACCTGCCGGTGGCCGGCGCCGCTCCGGAGTGGATGAGCGAGAAGGCGATCGCCATCGGACAGTATTTCGTGGCCTCGGGCGTCTTTACGGTTTTTGGCATCGGCCTTCCGGTCAGCGGGAGTGAGCTTTTCTGCCGCCACATCTTCGACGAATACAAGGACATCTTTGGCGGCCACTGGGCGGCCGAACCCGATGAGACCAAGATAGCGGGCATGATGATCGACCATATCAACCAGAAGCGGGAAAAGCTGGGCATCAGCAAAGGCAAGGAGCGAGTGCTCTTTGACATGGAGATGAGAAGGCGGCTGGAGGTTTGACCGACCATGTCCAGATTGATAGCGACCAGAGCCATCCGGGGCGCGCATAAGCTCGTGGCCCGGGCCGAGCGGGAGCTCTCCGCGGCCATCGCTGAGAAGGGCCCGGACGCCCATGTCGAATTTCCCAACACGGGCTATTTCCTGCCCATCTCGCATGGGATCCTGGGGCTCCGGGTCGAAACTCTGGGCGGGCTCCTCGAACTGCTCGCCGAGGCCAAGGAGCTCCTCCCTCCCATCCCTTCGGATAACCTCTGGCTGCCGTATCTTGGGAACACCCTTGACGCCGGAATGGCGACGCTATTCGCCGACGAGATCATCGAGGCCATCAAATACACCCGGACGCCCCTCCCGTACCTCCTCGAAACCAACCCCAGGGACGGCCGACTCTGGCTGGGTGCGGCCAACGACGTCATCATGAGGGAGAGGGGCATCGAGTTCGTCGACAACACCGCACCCGGTTTCGCCGCCTGCGTCGGCTACTGCCCAACCAACGAGATCGCGGTTAAAATCGCCCGCGAGCTTCAGGAAAAAAACCTCTATGTCTTCATGTCGGCGGCAACCGATGGGAAATCCATGGCCCAGCAGCTGGCCGAAGAAGGAATAGAGATGGGCTGGGAGACTCGCCTCGTGCCTTTCGGCGACGACGTCACCGCCACCATTCACGCCCTCGGGTTTTCGACCCGGGTGGCGCTTTCTTTTGGCGGGGCCCAGCCGGGCGACTACCAGCGCGTGCTCCGCTACAACAAGAACCGGGTTTTCGCCTTTGTCCTAGCCCTCGGCCCGGTCGATGATGAAAAGCATGCTCAGGCGGCCGGGGCCATCAATTACGGCTTCCCGACGATCGCCGACACAGACATCGACAACATCTTGCCGACGGGGATCTGCACTTACGAACATGTGGTTTCTCCCGTCCCGCATGACCGGATCGTCTCCAAGGCCATTGAGGTCCGTGGGCTCAAGATCTCGGTGACCAAGGTCCCGATCCCTGTCCCGTTCGGTCCCGCCTTCCAGGGAGAGAGGATCCGCAAAGAAGACATGTACGTCGAGCTGGCCGGAACCGAACAGCATGGGTTTGAATACTTGTCTGGAAAGAGTTTGGAGGAGGTTGAGGACGGGAAGATCGAGGTCGTGGGACCGGAGATCGACGAGGTGGCCGAAGGCAGCCAGCTGCCGCTGGCGATCTGGGTCGAAGTCGCCGGCCGGGGAATGCAGCCCGATTTCGAGCCTATCCTGGAGCGGCGTCTCCATGATTTCATGAATATGGCTCACGGCCTTTTTCACATGGGACAGCGGGATATCAATTGGGTGCGGATCAGCAAAGAAGCCAAAGACAAAGGCCTCCGTTTCCGGCACTTCGGGTCGATCATCCACGCCAAACTTCATGGGGAGTTCGGCAAGATCGTGGACAAGGTCCAGGTAAGGATCTATACGCGGGAGAAGGATGTCATGGACCGGATCGAGACCGCCCGGAAGGCCTACCGTCAGCGGGATGAACGCCTGGCCGGGCTGACCGACGAGGCCGTAGAAACCTTCTATTCCTGCACCCTTTGTCAGTCTTTTGCGCCGAATCATGTCTGCGTCATAACGCCGGAGCGATCCGGTCTCTGCGGCGCCTATAACTGGCTCGACGGCAAGGCGGCCCACCAGATCAACCCCACGGGAGCCAACCAGCCGATCCTTAAGGCCCAGGCTGTCGACCCGATTAAGGGACAGTGGCAGGGGATCAACGAGTTCGTCCTCAACGCCTCGCACAAGACTCTTCAGGTCTTCAGCGCTTACAGCATCATCGATAATCCCATGACCTCCTGCGGCTGCTTCGAATGCATCTCCTGCGTCTTGCCATCCGCCAACGGCATCATGATCGTCTACCGGAATTTTCCGGGCATGACCCCGAGCGGGATGAAGTTCTCGACCCTGGCTGGGACCGTTGGGGGAGGCCTGCAAACGCCCGGTTTCATCGGCCACAGCAAGCGCTACATCGCCAGCAACAAGTTCATCAGCGCCGAGGGCGGGGCCAAGAGGATCGTCTGGATGAACCGCGAGCTCAAGGAAGAAATGGAGCCGGAGCTGCGCAAGATCGGCCGCCGAGAGGGAGTTGAGAACCTCTTCGAAATGATCGCCGACGAGACCGTGGCCGTGACCGAAGAAGAAGTGCTGGCCCATATCACCAAGATGAATCATCCGGCTCTGTCCATGCCGCCGCTGTTTTAAGGGAGAAGCCCAGGAATGAAGACGATCGCCATCGCCGGAAAAGGGGGGACGGGGAAATCGACGCTGGCCGCCCTGATCATCCGCCGGCTGAGCGAGAAGAAGAGCCGCTCCATCCTGGCAGTGGACGCCGATTCCAACGTCAACCTCAATGATCTGCTGGGTGTCCCCCTCAAGGAGACGATCGGCGCCATCAGGGAGGAGATGAGGGCCAAGATCTCGGACCTCCCCGGAGGAATGACCAAGCAGCAATTCCTCGAATACAAGATCCAGATGAGTTTAGTTGAGGGCCCGGATTTCGACTTGTTGGCTATGGGCCGGCCCGAAGGTCCGGGATGCTATTGCTACGCCAACAGCCTTCTTCAGGATATCCTCAGGACGCTGGCTGGGAACTATGATTACGTTGTCATCGACAACGAAGCCGGGATGGAGCACCTGAGCCGGAGGACGAGCCAGGCCATCGACTATCTCCTGATCATTTCCGACGCCACTGCCCGGGGGGTCGGAACGGCGGGAAGGATCAACCGGCTCCTCCGGGAGTTGGAAACCCGCGTCGGCCGCCGCTATCTCGTCCTCAACCGGGTCTCCGGACCGCTATCGAGCCCGGTTGAAGCGGCAATCCATCAAGAAAAATTTAACCTCCTGGCAAGGATCCCCGAGGACGACACGCTCCTGAAGTTGGACAGGGAGGGGATCCCGGTCTGGTCTGTTGCCGGGAGTTCCCCTGCTTACCAGGCCGTCGCCCGGATGATGGACAGCCTGGACCCCTGAGGAGTCGAGTCATGACCTTTGAAATTCCCAAAGAAAATAACCCCGGGAAGATCGTGGAGGTGACCATCGGCGCGACGGCGGCCCAGGGCGGGACGCGCTCGCGGTCGGTGACGATCGGCGGGAGCACCGCCCTGCCGTTCCATTTCTTTGAGGGACTTCATCCCCATCCGCCCGTCGTCGCCATGGAGGTTTTTGACAAGGCGCCCGCCAAGTACCCGGATTCACTCCGGGAGTACTATCAAGACGTCCTGGACCGGCCGGGGGACATGGCCCGGAGGTGCGTCGCCGATTTCGGGGCCGAGCTAATCAGCGTCCGTCTCGAGGGGACCCACCCCGAGAAAGGCAACCGGAGTGCCGAGGAGGCCGTCGCGGTGGTGAAGGAGGTTCTGGCCGCAGTCGATGTGCCACTGGTCATCACCGGGCACAGCCATTTTGAAAAAAACAACGAGGTCATGAAGAAGGTCTGTGAGGCGGCCGCCGGTGAAAATTGTCTGATCAACTATGTCGAAACGAATAACTACAAGACCATCGCCGCTGCCTGCCTGGCCTATCATCATACGCTCGTCGCGCAGACGCCGATCGACGTCAACCTGGCCAAACAGCTGAATATCCTCCTGGCCGACCTCAACTTTCCTCCGGAACGCCTGGTGATGGACCCCTTGACCGGAGCGCTGGGCTATGGGCTGGAGTATTCCTATTCCATCATGGAAAGGATCCGGAACGAGGGTCTGGCCGGTGACCGGATGCTGAGCTTCCCGATGCTCATCACTCCCGGAGCCGAATGCGCCAAGGTGAAAGAAAGCCGGGCGGCGGAAAAGGACTACCCTCAGTGGGGGGACGAGAAGAGGCGGGGCGCTTATTGGGAGATCGCCACAGCCATGAGCCTGCTCGTCGCCGGCGCGGACCTGCTCATCATGGACCACCCTCGGGCCGCGGAGGTCGTCCGGAAGCAGGTCGCCGGGATGTTCGAAGCTCAGAAGGAGGGGATGCATGGCGCTCTCCGGACTTGACATCTTCAAGCTTCTGCCCAAGACGAACTGCGGGGATTGCGGAGTGCCGACCTGCATGGCCTTTGCTATGAAGATCGCACAAAAGAAGGCTGAGCTTTCCAGCTGCCCTTATGCTTCCGAAGAGGCCAAGGCGGCCCTGGGGGCGGCCGGCGAGCCCCCTATCCGGCTGGTCAAGATAGGCGCCGGGCAAGCGCTGGAGGTCGGCGGCGAGACCGTTCTCTTCCGCCATGAAAAGACGTTTTTTCATCCCCCGGGAATCGGGCTGCAAATCCGGACCTCCGGGGGAGAGGACAAGAACCTGGAGGAAATCCGGCAGTTCGAGGACTGCCGGGCGGATCGCGTGGGGGAGGTCCTGAAGGCCGATCTGTATTTCATTTCCCATGACAGTGGCGATAAAACGGCCTTCCTGCGGACGATTTCGTCGGTCAAAGCGAACTCGACCAAGGGGCTGATCCTCGACTGCCCTCAGGAAGAAGCCCTGAAGGAAGGGCTGGGGCTCCTCGTCAACGAGAAGCCTGCGGTCTACCTGCGGAAGCCCCTGACGGAAACCGACATCCAGACCGCCAAGACCTTCGGGACGAGCCTTGTTATCTCGGCCTCCTCTCACCAAGACCTGGCCGCTCAGGCAGAAAAAGCCAGGCAAGCGGGCTTGGCAGACCTGATCCTGAATCTGCCGGGAGAGGGGCTGGGCGAAACGCTCCAAAACAACACCATCCTGCGGCGGAGCGCCTTGAAGAAGAGCTTTAAGCCCTTCGGGTTTCCGCTCTTTGCCCGCTTGGAGGACGATGACGGGAACGAGTCCCTGGCTGCGGCAGCCGCTCTCCTCTGCAAGTACGCGTCGATCATCGTCCTGCCCCGGTTCGACAGGGCGCTGCTCTACACCCTCTTTACCCTGCGGCAGAACATCTACACCGATCCCCAGAAGCCCATCCAGGTCGACCCCAAGATCTACGCCATCGGCGACCCGACCCCCGCTTCGCCCGTGTTCGTGACCACGAATTTCTCCTTGACGTATTTCATCGTCTCGGGAGAGATCGAAAACTCGGGGACTTCCGCCCATCTTGTGGTCTGCGACACCGAGGGACAATCCGTGCTGACAGCCTGGGCGGGGGGGAAATTCGTCCCGGAAAAAATCGCCAAGTTCATCAAGGACATCAAGCTCGAGGAAAAGGTCAAGACGAGGAAGATCGTCATCCCCGGGTTCGTGGCTCAGATCTCCGGCGAGCTGGAGGAGAAACTCCCCGGTTGGGAAGTCATCGTCGGCTGCCAGGAGGCTGCGGATATTCCCACTTTTGTGAAGAACGTGAATCTGATTTAGGTGGCCAGCAAACTGTGAAAAAGACCTGCCGGGTTGAATTCCTCCCCTTCCGGAGCACCCACTCTTTTGCCCGGGGGACCAACCTCTTGGAGGCGGTAAGAAAAGCCGGCCTGCCCCTTAAATCAACCTGCGGCGGAAAAGGGACCTGCGGCGAGTGCCTGGTGCGGGTTGAAGGCGGGGAACTCAGGAGCCGGGCCTCGGCGGCGCTTCCCCAAGAAGTCCGCGATCGGGGATACACGCTGGCCTGTCAGGCTGATATCGAGGAAGATCTGATCGTTGAGCTTCCGAAATTTGAGGAGCAGTCGATCAGCGCAGTGGCCGGCTCCCGCTACTTCGAAGAGCACCGCGACCGGGT
>DAIPLF010000011.1:9247-14099 GCA_036769375.1 Candidatus Aminicenantota bacterium
CAGCTTCGCTGCGGCGAGGATGTGATCTCCAGGATCGATTATTCCAGGCGGCCGGGCCGGCTTCAGGAACTTCAAACACTCGCCGTCCAGACCGTCAATGCCCTGGCCGAGAGGTCCTGCCGCGAGGCCGGAATATCGAGCGATGAAATCTACTCCGTTTCCCTGGCCGGGAACACGACGATGAGCCATCTCCTTCTCGGCCTTGATCCCCGCTTCATCCGGGAAGAGCCCTACATCCCGACATTTAACTTCGTTCCCATAATAAAGGCCTCAGAGCTCGGCCTGAAGGTCAACCCCGAAGCCAGAGTCCACTTGGCGCCGGTTGTCGGCAGCTATGTCGGCGGCGACATCACGGCCGGGCTGCTCTCGACTCCCATCCTTCGGGACGCGCAGCAAACGTCCCTGTTCATAGACGCCGGCACGAACGGAGAGCTGGTGGTCGGGAACAGGGACTGGCTGGCCACCTGCGCCTGCTCGGCCGGCCCGGCCTTCGAGGGCGGCGGGACCAAGTGCGGCCTTCCCGCCATCGACGGGGCCATCGAGGCCGTGAGCTTCACCAGGAGCGGCGATTGTGAATACCGGGTCATCGGAGGAGGCAAGCCCAAGGGTTTGTGCGGGTCGGGGCTTGTCGACCTTCTGGCCGGACTTTTTGTCCATGGCTATCTCGACCGCAGCGGCAAAATCGACGGCGAGAGGGTAGGCAAGCGGCTCGTCCGGAATGGCGATGGGACAGGATTCCTGGTCGAAAAAGGCGCCCGCACTTATTGGGGCCGCGACCTCATCCTTACAGAGAAGGACATAGCGAATCTGATCCGGACCAAGGGTGCGGTCTTCTCCGCCTGCGCCCTGCTGATGAAAAATATCGGCCTTACTTTTGATCAGCTTGACGCCGTTCAT
The DNA here is from genome assembly GCA_036769375.1 of Candidatus Aminicenantota bacterium. Lineage (GTDB taxonomy): Bacteria > Acidobacteriota > Aminicenantia > Aminicenantales > UBA8522 > UBA8522. The sequence continues at coordinate 10,145 of DAIPLF010000011.1, forward strand.
ATCGCCGGAGGATTTGGTCAGCACCTCGACATAGAAAACGCCATCCGCATCGGTCTCCTGCCCGACCTGGAGCGGGGAAAGTTCCATTATCTGGGCAATACCTCGCTGAGCGGAGCCTATCTCATCCTGCTCTCGGAAAGGAACCGGCAGTTGGTCAACGGCATCGCCCGCAAGATGACCTACATCGAACTGAACGCGGAGCCGGGCTACATGAACGAGTACACCGGCTCTCTCTTTTTGCCCCACACGGACATCAGGCTGTTCCCGACGGTAAAAAAACTCCTCAAGCCCGGGCACAAGGTTGAGGAGTGAGATATCTTATTGGAGGGAGAGAATACGCATGACGATCTTGGAGCTGATCAAGAAACGGAGGGTGCTCCTTGACGGCGGGTTCGGGACTGAGCTCATCCAGAGGGGATTCCCTCAGGGAGCGTGTCCCGAGACCTGGAACGTGGAGCGGCCCGAAGTTGTCAAGGAGATCCACAGGAGCTATTTCGGGGCCGGGTCGGACGCCGTCCTGACCAACAGTTTTGGGGGGAGTGCGATCAAACTGACCTCCCACGGCCAGGAGAAGAGGTGCTATGAGCTGAACCTGGCCGCGGCCAGGATCGCCGGCGACGTCAAACCCGATGACGGGTTCGTCGGGGGAAGCATCGGACCCACCGGGAAGTTCCTCCAGCCGCAGGGCGAGTTCACCGAGGCGGATTTTGAAGGCGCCTTTGCCGAGCAGGCCAGGGGGCTGGCCGATGGGAAGGTCGATTTTCTGTTGATCGAGACACAGTACGACTTGAGGGAAGCTCTGTGCGCCCTTCGAGCCGCCCGGAGGGTCGCCGCCGTACCGATCTTCGTCACGATGACCTACAACCGGGTACCCAGGGGCTTCTTCACTCTCATGGGCAACAGCGCCGCGCAGTGTCTCGAAGAGCTGGAAAAGGCCGGGGTCCCCGCGGTCGGGGCGAACTGCACCCTGGACAGCTCGGACATGGCGGACCTGGTCAAAGCGATGAGGGAAAAGACCAGCCTTCCGCTGATCGCGCAGGCCAATGCCGGGAAGCCCTCTCTTTCGAGCGGAGGAGAGGTCTCTTACTCGCAGGGCTTGGAAGACTATCTCCGGCACATCCCCAGGGTCATCGAGAACGGGGCGAACGTCGTGGGCGGGTGCTGCGGGACGAACCCCGATTATATCCGCCGCATGGCCGCCATCGTCAAGGAACAAGGTTGATTTATTTTTTCGCTTGGATATTATGGGAATTTATTTATTCGAGAAAGGAGCCCAGATGAAGAAAGAAGAATTATATGCCAGGATGGAGAAGGCCATTATCGAAGGCCGTAAGTCCGAGGCCGAAGACCTTGCTCGAGAGGCGGTCAAGGCTAAGCTCGACCTCACAGAAGTCATCGAAAAAGGCTATGTTCCGGGGATCCAGAAGGTCGGCGACCTCTGGGAGAAGGGCGATTATTTCCTGCCCGAACTCATCACCAGCGCCGAGTGCATGAAGGCGGCCATGGCCATCCTGCAGCCCGAGCTGGACAAGGCGAAGATCCAGACGCGGTCCAAAGGCAAGGTTGTCATCGGCACCATCGAAGGAGACATCCATGATATCGGCAAGAACCTTGTGGCCTCCATGCTCTCGGCCAACGGGTTCGATGTCGTCGACCTTGGCGCCGATGTCAAGCTGGAGAAATTCATCGAAAAAGCCGAGGAGACCAAGGCCGACTTCATCTGTCTTTCCGCTCTTCTGACCACGACCATGCTGGGGCAGAAGAAGGCGATCGAGCTGCTCAAACAGAAGAACTTGTACGGGAAGTTCAAAGTCCTTGTGGGCGGAGCGCCCGCCAATCAGAAATGGGCCGACGAGATCGGCGCCGACGGCTATGCCGAAAACGCCATGCTCGCCGTCAAGCTGGCGAGGCGGCTGATGGGGGCCTGAGGCTGCCTGCAGTGTCTGGAATGACTGCCGAAGCAAAGGAAGAAAGATGATCAAAACAATCCGACCGAAACTGGAATTGCTGAGCCGCCGGTTCATCGAGAAAATCATCGATGAGGCCTATGAGATCCTGGACAAGCAGGGGATCTTCGTCGAGAACAAAGAAGCTCTGAAGCTCTTCAGCCAGGCGGGAATGAAGGTGGACAAAAAGACCCACCGCGTCTACCTGAAGCGCCGCCTGGTCGAAAAATGCCTGGCCACCGCCCCTGCGGTGATCAAGCTCTACGACCGGACAGGAGAGAGGGAATATGCGGTGGGCGGCGACGAGGTCCATTTCGACCCCGGCTCAGCCGCGGTCACGATCCTGGACCATAAGATGGGGGAAGAAAGAAAGCCGGAGACCAGGGATCTGGTGGCGTTTTGCCGCCTGACCGAGTGCCTGGATAACATCCATTTCCAGAGCACGGGCCTGATCAGCTCCGATGTCCCCCATCCGATCGCCGACATCTACAGGCTTTATGTCGGCCTCGTCTATTCCCGGAAGCCCGTTGTCACGGGCACTTTCAGAGTGGAGTCTTTCCGGCCGATGAAGGACATGCTGGCCGCCGTCAGGGGAGGGGGCAAAGAGTTGGCCGCCAAACCCCTGGCCATTTTCGATGCCTGCCCGTCCCCGCCGCTCAAATGGAGCAACCTCACCACGCAGAGCCTGATCGACGCGGCCCGGGCCGGCCTCCCCTCAGAGCTGATCTCCATGGGGATGACGGGAGCCACGTCCTTGGTGACGATCTCGGGAACTCTCGTGCAGCATGTGGCCGAGAACCTATGCGGCGTCGCCATCGTCCAGCTCGCTAAGAAGGGCGCCCCGGTCATCTTCGGCGGCTCACCCTCCAGCTTTGACATGAGACGAGGGACAACGCCCATGGGAGCTATTGAGACGATGATGATCGATGCGGGCTATGCCCAGATCGGGAAATACTTGAACCTGCCCACTCATGCCTATATGGGCTTGAGCGACGCCAAGATAAACGATGCTCAGGCCGGGCTAGAAACCGGGCTCGGAGCCGTGCTCGGTGCTTTGGCCGGAGTCAACGTCATTTCCGGTCCCGGGATGCTCGATTTCGAGTCCTGCCAGAGCCTGGAGAAGCTCGTCATCGACGACGAGATCTGCGGCATGGCCTACCGGCTGATCTCCGGGATCGCCCAGCGCGAGGAACCGATTGCCACGGACAAGTTCGAAGGATTCACACCCGAGACGCAATTCCTCTCCATGCCCCACACCAAAAAATGGTACCGGATGGAACATTCCTATCCGGTGATCGCGGACAGGGATACCTATGACGCCTGGGTGGCTCAGGGGAGAAAGCCGATCGCGGAGAGGGCCGCCGAACACGTCGAAAAGATCCTCCGGTCCAACGCGCCGGCTCTCCTGGATAAGGATGTCCGAAACGAGTTGACTCGGATCTTGGCTGCATACGCCAAAACGTATGGAATAGCCACCTTGCCGTCGCTCCCTTAGGCGAGAAACCTGGACCCGATCTTCCGGAGCTGCCTCCGGCGGGAAGACTATCTAGCGATAACAGGCAGGACGATCCGGGAGGGATGTCCGGCGTCGTGATAAACCGTCTGATCAGCGGGGACCATTTCGGCATCTTGGCCGAAGGCATGCCCTGTGTTCGGGTTCCGGTCGACATGGGGAAAGAAGCTCGAGGTGATCCAGGCGCGGATTTTGTGCCCTTTCCTGAAGACATGGCTCGTGGACATGGAACCGATCACGAAACGGGTGACGCGTCCGGGGTCGAGGAGAGCCGGGTTCGACTCGGAGTCCCGATAGCGCGCCCGGATGACTCCCGAGAGGGGCGGGGTGATGTTCCGGGATTCCCCTGAAGGATGGACATCGGTCACTTTGACGATGAAGTCCGTATCCTTGGCGGAGGAGGAAGCCCAGATCTCGGCTTGGATATCTCCCGTAACCTCCATGTCCTGCGGCAGCGGCTCCGAGGTGTAAACCAGGACATCGTTCCGCGCTTCGA
>DAIPLF010000264.1:0-1386 GCA_036769375.1 Candidatus Aminicenantota bacterium
GGTCGGAAAGCTCAAGACGCGCATCTTGGCCACAGATTTCTATGACCGGTACCTGGAGAACAGCTGCAAGCTTGGGGACCGGGATCTTTTAGTTGTCACCTCCATCCTCGATGAACTCGGAGAAATTCCCCTCGGCATCCGTTCCTCGGCCACGAATGAGGCGGGCCGCGCGACATCCGGCATCGGCCCCGTTCATGCGGGCGAGAACGCCTCCTTCATGCTGCCCAACAACCATCCCGACCCCAAGGTCCGTTTCGCTCAGGCTGTCCTGGCAATCGGCCATATCTATGACGACTTCCGCCGGAAGCAGCCGCCTGAAAGCTTGGAAAAAATGGCCATCGTGATCAATCCCATCCCCGGCCTCTTCGACGACACACTCGCCGGGCCGGTCTATTATCCTTATATTTCCGGAGTGGCGAGTTCCTTTTTTCCCCATGCCCTGAAGAACCAGAACCCCGAGGAGGGATTTGCCCGGATCGCCTTCGGCCATGGCTACGCCACCGTCCTGGATGATTTTCCTGTCATCTCCATGGCCACCATCCTCCACCCGATCCCGCTCGATCTCCTGAAGATCGGAGCCGGCCAACAGTATTTTTATGCGCTGGACATGACCAGAAATAAAGACCTCAAGGGGGAAGAACTGGAGACGATGAAGAAGCTTCATGTCCGCTTCGCCAATTTCCACAAGATCCGACTCCTGGGGATCCAGAACAACCTGATCACGATCGAGGAGCTCATCCAGAAAGACCACTTTGGTTTTAAAACAACCCTGGCCGAGATCATGCAGACTATCGTCAGCCGCATCTCCTCCCATTTCCAGATTGAGTTTGTCTTCAACCTTGACTTCTCCCGGAAGGACGACAGACAAGGGACCTTTCACATCGTCCAGCTGACCGAGCTGCCCGAATTGAGGCTCGAGGCCCTCCCGCTCCCCCGGCACATCCGTCACACCTATCTTTCGATCACCAACGCCCAGGGACATGGGGTCAAGAGGGAGATCAGGTTCGCTGTTGTCATATCTCCTTTCACCTACACAAAAGAGATGCAGACGGTTGTCAGAAAGCGCGTGGTCGAGGTCAACCGCGAGATGAAGGGCCGTGGCGAGAAATACATCTTGGTCGTTCCCGGACGTCTTGGGAGCAAAAACCCGGATTGGGGGATTTTTGTCGAATTCAAGGATGTCGACCAGGCGGCGGCGATCTTTGAATACGGGGTGGATGTGGCCGGGCGGTCCGAGCCCCTGCCCGAGGAAAGTGGCCTCACCGGGGGGGTCTACGGCAGCCATTTTCTGTACATGATTCAGGGTGGGTTCGACGAGGATCAGAAGAGACTCCAGACCCGGATGTATGGGACCCAGGGCACGCATTTCCTGACCAACCTGATGAG
>DAIPLF010000264.1:1486-4055 GCA_036769375.1 Candidatus Aminicenantota bacterium
CGGCCGTCCGGGCGGCGGAGGATCGGCTCAACATAACCAAACACTCAAGCCTCAGGCGCTTCATTTTCCATATCGTCGATGACGAGCCGCGCTGGTTTTCCCAATTCCTTCCGGTCCTGTATACGATCATCGGCCAGCGCGCGGATGTCATGATCACCAGGACCTATGAGGAAAGCTTCCGCTTCCTTTTCGGGGTTGAAGAAGAGTCAAAAATCCGCAGTGACATCCGGCTCTCCCGGGGTCACGGGGACGATGTCGTCTGTCTGATCACGGATATCTTCTTTCCCAAGGGAACCGAACTTCAGAGCGGCGCCGGCCGCGACCTCATCCGGCTGGTGAACACACACTATCCCCGCATTCCCGTGATCATCGCCTCCAAGGCGAAAGAGGCCAACGAACTTCAAGGGCTGGGCTTCGTCCTTCCCAAGGGGGATCCGGGGAGCCTCCAGAAGCTCAAGGACTACATCCTGAACTTCACGGGGATGGGAGACTTCCTTGTTTCCGACGATGATGGCCGGGAGATTCGGCGAGCCAGGAATATCCGGGAGATCTGCGGGATCCTCCTCGATGCGGAGAAAGAGACCGAAGAGGCCAGCCGGTTGCGCCAGATACTGGAGAACTACGGGGAAAAGGATAAATTTTCGACTTGGCTTTACATGCACAGCTACAGGGAGCTGGGGGACCGGTTGCGGCCCAGGAGGAGCCGAGGCCGCGGGCTGATTGCCCTTCTCAAGAGAAACCTCATGGTCGAGATAGCCCGCCTGGACCGGACCCCGCTCACAATGGGAGGAGAGAAGATCTATAACCTGCCCGATCTGCTGGGGGCCCTTCGTTCGCTCGCGCCGGAGACGATTCAACCTTACTCGGATAACGACATCCTTTCTTCCTGGCTCGACCGCAAGGGCTATTCTGAGCTGGCTGAAGAACTCCGCCCTATCCACGGCAGCGGTGCTGGACTGCGTCAAACCCTCGTCGAGATTGTCGATAAATGGAAGACGGTTTACAGGGAGCGAGATTCACGCATCTGATATTTTCTCACCACGCTCGACCCGATCAGCCCTTTGGGCTTTCTCCCGCCGAGTATTTTGATTCCGTTTGCTTTTTGTTTGGTTTTCGTTAAAATGAAGTGCCGGGGCATGGTCGAGGATGAAATCAGCAGACGAACACACCCCCTCCAAAGCCAGGATCCTTTGCGTCGAGGACGACCTCAACCTCCAAAAAAGCCTCTCCTTCATCCTCTGGCGGGAGGGCTACGAGGTCTTCTGCGCCCAGACCGGTGAGGAAGCCCTTGAGCTTGCGAGAGGGGAGAAGCCCGACCTTATCCTCCTGGACCTCATGCTTCCGGGAATCGACGGCTTCAAAGTCTGCAGCATCCTGAAAAAGGACCCCAACACCTCCGAGATCTTGGTCATCATGGTGACGGCCAAGAAACGGATGGAAGATATTGTCGCCGGCTTGAAGGACTATGGCGATGACTACGTAACCAAGCCGTTTGAGCCGCAAGTCCTGTTAGCCCGCATCCGGGCCCTTCTGAGGAGGCGTCTCCTGTCGTCCGGAGCTCAAAAAACGATTCTGGAAATCGACGGCTTGGTGATCAACCGGAGCGCCTATGAGGTCCTGGCGGGCGGCCGGAAGATCGGCCTGACCAAGACGGAATTCGATATCCTTGCCCTGCTTGCGGGCAAGCCCAACCAGGTTTTCACCCGGTCTCGAATCCTCGACAACGTCCGCGAAGACGGCTACCCGATCACCGAGCGCGTCGTCGATTACCATCTGACCGGCCTCCGGAAGAAGCTCGGTAAGGCCAAAAGGTATATCCAGACCGTACGCGGTGTCGGTTACAAATTCAATGTGGGGGAAGATCCCTGATCTTCTTTGTCTCCGACCTTCACGGCAGGATCGGCCGATACCAGAAGCTTTTTGAGGCGGTCCTCAGGGAAAGGCCTGAGGCCGTATTGATCGGAGGCGACTTACTCCCGCATGGGTGGTACGGCCGCGAGACGCTGGATTTTCCGCACCGGGATTTCATCAATGATTTCCTGGTGAGAAATCTTCTGGCCTTGCAGGGTGAGCTGGGGGATGGCTATCCGCGGATCTTCCTGATCATGGGCAATGACGACGCCCGGGTTGAAGAAGCGGCAGTTTTGGATGCGGCTGCCCGCGGTGTCTGGGAGTATATCCATCAACGCAGAGTCGGTTTCGGGAGGTATACAATCTATGGCTATGCTTATGTTCCCCCGACGCCTTTTCGACTAAAAGACTGGGAACGGTACGATGTGTCCCGTTATACTGATCCGGACGCCATCTCACCCGAAGAGGGTTGGCGCACCTACCCCGCCTCCGAGACAGAAATCAAGTATGTTACGATCAAAGATGATCTGGAAAGGTTCACCAAGAACCAGGATATGGCCAGAGCGATTTTCCTTTTTCATGCCCCCCCCTACAAAACCAAACTTGACCAATCCGCTCGGGAGGGCCAAATGATTGATCATGTCCCCCTTGATGTCTCTCTCGGCAGCATCGCGGTCCGCCGGTTCATCGAAGCCCGCCAGCCGCTGCTGACACTTCA
>DAIPLF010000265.1:0-4045 GCA_036769375.1 Candidatus Aminicenantota bacterium
CCATGGCGACGCCCGCGGCTCCGTAGATCTTGCGGGCGACTGTTTCGATCTTTTCGATGAGCGGCATTTCCCGGGGATAAAGGAACTCGAAGCCGGCCTTCTCTTGATCCATTGCTTTCATCACTTCCTTCGCCAGCTCTACCCCGCCCCGGCCTCCGTGTCCATAGACGTCGCTCAAGGCCACACGCGCATTTTTGGCCCGGCAAAGTTCGATGAACCGGCCGACCTCTTCATCGGTATCGTCGGGGAACTTGTTGAGCGCGACCACGAAGGGAACGCCGAAGAGCGCCATGTTCTCCATGTGCTTCTCCAGGTTGGCGAACCCCTTTTCGACGGCCGCGAGGTTCTGCGCTTTCACATCCTTCAACAAGATACCCCCATGGAGCTTGAGTGCCCGCAGGGTGGCCACGAGTACGCAGACGTCAGCCGGCGGGATGTGCCCGGTCCGGACGACGATATCGAAAAATTTCTCCGCGCCCAGGTCGGACGCGAAGCCGGTTTCGGTGACTATGAAATCGGCCAGGCTCAAGCCGAGCCGGGTGGCGATGATGGAGTTCGTGCCATGGGCGATGTTGGCGAACGGTCCTCCGTGGACGAGCGCCGGCGTCCCTTCGAGCGTCTGGACGAGGTTGGGCTTCATGGCGTCCCTGAGGAGGGCAGCCATGGCGCCCTCGGCCTTTATCTGGCGGGCGAAGACGGGTTTCCCATCCTGTCCGTAGCCGATGACGATGTTGCCGAGTCTTTCTTTGAGCTCCTTCAGGTCGGCCGAAAGACACAGGATCGCCATGACCTCGGAGGCGGCCGTGATGTCGAACCCGGTCTCCCGGGCGATGCCGCGCAGAGGTCCGCCGATGCCGACCACAACATCGCGCAACACCCGGTCATCCATGTCCAAGACCCTCTTCCAGGTTATCGTCCGGCAGTCGATCAGGCCGCAGACTCCGTCAAAATGGAGCCGGTTATCGACCATAGCCGCCAGCAGGTTGTGGGCCGCGGTCACGGCATGGATGTCACCCGTGAAGTGGAGGTTGATTTCATCGCGCGGAGCGATCTGGGCATGTCCCCCGCCCGTGGCTCCGCCTTTCAAGCCGAAGACCGGGCCGAGCGAGGGTTCCCGGACGGCGGCGATCGCCCTCTTCTGAATATGACCGAAGGCATCGGCCAGGCCGATGGCCGTCGTCGTCTTCCCCTCGCCGGCCGGCGTCGGCGTCATGGCCGTGACCATGATGAGCTTGCCTTTGACGGGCAATTCCTTGACCGGCTGGGGCCAGAGGACTTTGGCTTTAAAGGAGCCGTATTCTTCCAGGCATTGAACGGGGATCCCCGCCCGTTCAGCGATCTTCTCGATGGGTTTTAGGGGGTATTCTTTGGCGATCTCTCTGTCGTCTGGCATGGCCACCTCCGGACTCCGAGTTTATTCAATTAGGGCCGAAATATCAATTTCCGAAGCCCGGATCTGATAAGGGGGAATTTCACTGATTATTGCCGTTCCCTTTATTTATTTGTTGTGCTAATGATATGCGATGATGTTAGTAACCGGAGATCAAAGGCAATGGGTAAGCGTTTCGAGCCGCCTCAAAAAAAATATCATCAATATTCAGACGGAGAGAAGAGATGGCCAACACACTCTTGATATTGGCTTTCGTATTTGTCGGCGTGTTCATTATCTTCTCCATGATGATCGTGCATGAAGTCTCCAAGCGGGGAGTCAAGATCAACTTCGTCCTGTTGCGGCTTTACATCATCAAGTATATCCACCAGTACAGGCAAATCACTTTGAAAGAGACGGGGAAGATCGGGTCTCTCTATTACCCCTGCGTCGGATCGATCATCCTGGCGTTCATTTTGGCCATATTAGGCCTGCTCCTGAGGTGATACCTAGGCCTTTTGGGAAAGTGAATTTCCCTCGCCGGGGGAAATTCGCGGGCCTTCGAGCCTATACCCCGAGTCTCATCCGGAGTGGAGGAAAGCGAACTCGTATTCCTCGATCAGCCCGTGATCGGAGAAGCTGAAAAAACAGTTGTTCCCGATGATGATATGGTCGAGGACCTTGAGCTGCATGACCTTAGCCGCGAAGACGAGGTCCCTGGTAATCTCCTTGTCGCAGGGCGATGGTTCGGGATCCCCGGAAGGGTGGTTGTGGACGAAGATCATTGAGGAAGCCTCGTACCTCAGGGCGTCCTTGAGGATCTCCCGGGGGTAGACCGCGCTGGAATCGACCGTCCCCTCGAAAAGGGTCTTCTCCTCGAGGATCTGGTTCTTGGCGTCCAGAAAAAGCACCTTGAAATTCTCCCGTTTGAGATCACGGAGGGCATGGTAAAGATAGTCGAAAACCTCGCGTGAGGACCGGCAGTAGGGGCGGCTCATCATCCGGTCCCGCAGGAAACGGCGGGAGACCTCGTGGACGAACTTCAAGCCGAAGACGTTGTGCGGACCGATCCCCTTGATCTTCTGGAGGTCCAGGGGGCTGGCCTCGAGCACTCCGCCCAGCGTCCTGAACTCCCGTAAGGCCTTCTTGGCGGGCTCCTTGCAGTCCCTGCGCGGCGTCCCGATCGTCAGCAGCAGCTCGATGATCTCGTAATCGAGGAATCCGTCGAGACCGCCTTTGATGAACTTCTGCCTGAGGCGCCGGCGGTGGCCTTGGGGTTCTTCCCGTTGCGCCTGATGGACTTTCCAATTGTTCATAGTCCCGCCACTGATTGGACGAACGGACGGCGGGGAATTTCGCAGGGAGGATGTCCTAGTTAATCCCGGCGGCTTCAAGCGCCTCGCGGACGACGATCACCTTTTCCGGCGCGATGTCATAGGGAAGGATTCCCGTGCCCATGACGAACCGGGGGTGGCGCCGGCCAAGGGCCAGGACTTCGCCGACCTTGGTCCGGACCTCCCTTTTTGACCGCGTCATCAAGAACCGCGGATCGAGGTTCGCGCGGAGCAGCGCTGGCTCTTTTTTCAGCCGGTCCACAAAAAAGGCGAGGTCGGCCCGATAATCGCAGAGGATATTGTTTGTCCCCGTTTCCAGGATCACTTCCAACAGAACGGCTGTATCGCCACCCATGATGTACGGGACGAGCGCCAGGCCCAGATCCCTGCGAAAAAAGCGCACGACCCGGGCGGTCGGGCCGAGGATGATCCTTCGATAGATCTCGGGAGAGGTCAACGGAGGAGAGGCATGGGAATCGAAGAGGATGAGGCCGAGCCCCCGCTCGGCGAAAGCCCTTCCGTAGGATTTCGTGACCTCCGCGCAGTAATCCAGGAGTCCCCCCACCCACTCCGGCCGGTCGATCATGGCCATCAGGACCTGCTCCGGGCCGGCGAGCTCACAGGCGATCGAGAACGGCGCGCTCAACGCCCCACGGACGATCCTCTCCCCGCCCAGCCTTTCCTGGATGCGGGAGCCGACTTCGAGATGCAGGGGCATCCGGCCGGACCTCTGCGGGTCGGGAAGCCGCAGCCGGGAGAGGTCGTCTCCGACACGGATGGCCCGCTCCTTGACCGCGGGCACATCGTTGGAATCGGGAAAATGGACCTTACAGCCCGCCGCCTCGGCCTCGACATTGTAGACGTCGCAGCCGATAACGATCATGTCCGGTTCATAGACTTCCACCTCCCGGATGATCGCTTTCTCGAAGAGGCCGGCGTCGCGGCCCATCTCTGAAGGCCTCGCGCCTATCAAGGCGGCCTTGTGTTCATAGACAGCCGGGCAGAAGGGAATCCGGTCCACCGGCTTCCCCTCGATCAGGTTCAGGATCCTCTGGCGGGGTGTCAGTTTCGAGGCGGCGGCCACAGAACCTTCAGATCTTGTCCGACAGCGTCTTCATGAAGGCGACGACGGCATCTTCTTCTTCCGCCGTCAGCTCGAGATTTCCCATCTCGTCGACGTTGACGTTAACCGCCACTTCGGGGGCCGGCCATTTTGCCGAGGCGACATCCCGGGTGTTGTAGAAATGCACGACGTCCTTGAGCGTTTTGAAGCAACCGTTGTGCATATACGCTTTGACGAATCCCGGACGCGGGCTCAGGGCCACATTGCGCAGGGTCGGCA
>DAIPLF010000266.1:0-4035 GCA_036769375.1 Candidatus Aminicenantota bacterium
GACCGACGCCGACCGGGACAAGTTCATCCGCTTTTTTTGGCGGCAGCGCGACCCTTACCCGGATACGGCCGAGAACGAATTCTATAAGGAATACATGGAACGGGTGCGCTTTGCCGACCAGAACTTCGGCCATGAATCCGCGAAGCGCGGCAGCCAGACCGAGCGCGGATATTTCTATCTTCTCCTCGGGAAACCCCTGGAGAGGCAATTTTTCACGACGCAATCCCAAATCTGGCCGCTCGAGCTCTGGTTTTATCAAGGAGCGGTGGAATACGGGCTCCCTCCGTATTTTTATCTGATCTTTTACCAGCCGGAGGGAAGCGGAGAGTACCGCCTCTATTCTCCCGGTATAGAAGGACCGGAGAGGTTGGTCATCCCGTCCATGGCCTCCCGATCCCTCAACCGGACCCGGGCCCATCAGATCCTCAGGGAGATCTCCTCCGAGCTGGCCGGGGCGTCTTTGAGCTATCTTCCGGGCGAACAGGGACTGGAGGCCGGCGCCTTTTCTTCGACCAGCATTATCGCCAGCATCCATGCCGTCCCGGAGAAGAAATTTTCCGATTCCTATGCGCGGTCCTACCTCAGCTATAAAGATCATGTGGAAACCGAGTACACCGACAACTTCATCGACAGCAGCTTTGCCTGCGGGGTTTTCAAGCACAACGGCCAGCCTTTCGTCCATTGGACACTCGAGCCCAGAAAGCTCAATTTTGTGGAGCGCGACGGCCGCCTCCTGGCCTACTTCGAGCTCGTCCTGAGGCTCGAAGACGAAGGCGGGAATCCGGTGCTCGAGCGAACACAAGAGATCCCCCTGACTGTGACTCCCGAGCAGGTCAAGGCCCACGAGCGCCGGCTTTTCGCCTTCCAGGATATCCTGCCGGTGATCCCCGGGCGCTTCAGGCTTTTCGGCCTTCTGAAGAACAAATCCGCCAAGGATTTCACCTCTTTTAGCGCCACGCTCGCCGTGCCCGAGCCGGAACCCGGAATCCGGCCGGGCGGCCTTCTCCTCTACCACAGCCGGGAGCGGCTGGGGGAACGCGCGGCCGGCGCTTTGCGGGCGTTCACTTTTGGCGGGACCCATTATCTTGTCAGCGCCCGGAATGAGTTCCCTCCCCAGTCCGAGATGGGTGCTTATGTCCCATTGTTCTCCGCAGCCAAGATCAGCCTCCCGGCGCAGTCTATGGTCGTCTTCGAGGTCCGGGAGGCCGATTCCCAGCTGGCCGCCTTTGTTCTGAAAAAAGCGGTCAGCGAGGTCTTGAGCGGAGATGGAGAAGGACTCGATACCGGGACTTTTTCTTTGGCGTCCCTCAAACCCGGCTATTATTTAGCGGAGATTTCCCTCTTCGACGAAAACGGGCAAAAGCTGTGGACAGTCAAGGGAAACTTCGTCCTTCTCACCCAGGCCGCGCCCGTGCTGCCGTGGGTCTATGCGAAAGGGAACCCGGCTTTCCCGAATTCCCAGGACCTGGCCGCCCTCGGCACCGAATATCTCCTGACCGGCCAGTACGGGAAGGCCCTTCCGCTGGCCGAACGGGCTCTCCAGATGAGGGACGATCCGGACATCCGGCTTCTTCTGGGCAAGGTCCTGTTCGCTCTCGGCCGCTCTCAGGAATCGGTTGACGTCCTCAAAGCCGCCGAAGGAGCGGGCCTGTCCCGCGAAGCGGCCAAGGTCATGGCGGCCAGCTATGCCGCACTTAAGGACTGGACTTCAGCCTTGGCCTATCTTGACAGGCTCCTGGCCGAGGCGACAGAAATCAGCGTCTTGAACTTGGCGGGAGAGTGCCACCTGAACAGCGGCCGGTCCGACCTGGCGCTCCCCCTTTTCCAGAAATCGCTGGAGCTCGAGCCCAACCAGCCGTCTGTCAAGGCACTCCTCGAAAAAGCCCGGGCGGGGATCAAGTGAAAGGAGATCCAAGATGGCGTCAAAAAAACTGACCCTGTTCTTTGCTGTGCTCTTCTTGGCTGCCGCGGGATGGGCTCAGTACCAAGGCCGCATTGAAGGCAAGGTTGTTGACGGCAACGGCAACCCCCTGGCGAGTGTTGAAGTTTCGATCGTCTCTTTGAAGACGGGCTCGCAGAAATTCGACCTTAAGTCCGACCGGGAAGGCCGTTTCACTCAGGTTGGACTCTCGCCGGGATTCTATATAGTCAATTTAAAGAAAGAGGGATTCGCTTCCCGCTCGGTCGAGGTCAAGATCAACATCGCCGAGACGACCGCGCTGGAAGCCAAACTGGAGCCCGCGGGCGCCGAGGCGTTGCGGATGATGTCGGAGTCGGACAAGCTCTTCCTTCAGGGGAATAAGCTTTTTGCCGAAAACAACTTTACCGAGGCGGCCACCTCCTATGCAGAAGCGATCAAGCTCAACGAAACCCAGTGGGCCTATCACTTCAACCTCGGGTTAGCTTACAAAAAGCTGGAAAAAAGCGAAGAAGCGCGGGCGGCCTTTGCCAAAGCGCTGGAGCTCAACCCGGGAAGTTACAGCGCCGAAAAGGAGCTGGCGGAGAGCTTGGCCAAGGCCGGGAAATATGAGGAAGCCAAGGTTCTCTACCTGAAAGCGCTGGAGATCTCCGCCGAAGAACCGGATGTCTTTTACAACCTGGGATTGTGCCAGGTCAGCACGGGAGAGAGCGAGGCGGCGATCGCCTCTTTTTCCAAGTGCATCGCCCTGAAGCCGGACTATGCCGAAGCCTATTACCAGCTCGGAACCCAGTATATCGGGCAGAACAAGATCAAAGAGGCGGTCGAGAACTTGGAGAAATTTCTTGAGCTTGCCCCCGGCCACGAAAAAGCCGGCGTGGCCAGGCAGCTTTTGGACTACCTCAAGAAATAGGGCGAGACGGACTCGAGGCCCGAGGGTTCCTTATTCAACCGTGAAATCGACTGTCTTGACTCCTGTGTTCTGAGAGACCTTGTCGAGCAGGCTGATGATCAGCCTGTAGCTTCCGGCAGGGAGATCCCGCTGCTCAGTCCGTTCCGGTTCATCACCTTTCTTGATCTTGACGGTCTGTTTCATCGGCAGAGGCTGGCTGATCAAGGGGGAATTGTAGGTCTGCCCCGACCACTTGAGGGAGGATTCTTCGCCTTTTTTGACCTCGAAGTTGATCTCGATCTCATACTGCTGGGATGCGTTGGGCTGGGCGCCGAAGATGAAAAAGAAGACATCCAGGTTGTCGCCCGCATGGAAGACGTTATCGAGGTTGGGGACGACCTTGAGGACCGAATAAGTGAACACACCGCGGTGGAAAACCGTGCGCTGCTCCACCGACTCCATTTGGTCCATCTGCTTGACGAAGAAGACCGGGGTGGTGTCCAGGGCTTTGGAGAACTGGGAGGGGTCAGGGATGTTGAACTCGTGGTAGGCAACCCCGATGGTCTGGAGGTCGAGGGAGGTTATAGCCAGCGCCAGAAGATAGTGCCCGAAAGGCAGGGGATAGCCGACGCTATAGAGGTCTTCTTTTTCCGGGTCAAATCCGGCAGCCGGAACCTGGAAGCTGGCCGGCACATAGACTTCCTTGTATGGTTCGGGCACTCCGGCTTCGTTCAGGCGATTGAACTGAAGAAAGACGTTGAAGCTGGCCTGCAGGGTTTCCGCGGCTTCTTGCACAGGGGTTTCCTGCGGTCCTTTCTTTTCGACTTTCGGTTCGGCCGGGGTGGACGTCGCGGGCGCGAAGCCCAGGGCCGAGTTTTTGATGTTCATTAAGAATACGACCTGGAAATTCTCTCTCGCCGGGAGATAGAGGCTCTTGAAAATATTGACAGGAATGTCCTGCCTTCCCTGGCGGCTGGCTAACCCTTCCTGGATGAGCGCCTTAACCTCTTTGGGGATGAAGACTTTTTCCTGCTGCTTAGCCTGTTCTTTTTTCTTGTCCT
This sequence comes from Candidatus Aminicenantota bacterium, assembly GCA_036769375.1. Classification (GTDB taxonomy): domain Bacteria; phylum Acidobacteriota; class Aminicenantia; order Aminicenantales; family UBA8522; genus UBA8522. The sequence goes on from DAIPLF010000266.1 coordinate 3,872, forward strand.
TCTGCTGTGTTGCAGCGCTCAAACTCGTCATTGTGCTGAGCACCACGGCGAAGACAAGAACAGGCACGATAATTTTTTTCGCTTTCATGATTCCTCCTCTGGAAAGTGCATTCACCTCGGCCATAAGATACATGCAAAAAGGATGCCAATTTGTCTAAAATACA
>DAIPLF010000267.1:0-3983 GCA_036769375.1 Candidatus Aminicenantota bacterium
TGCTCTTTGCTCTGCCGTTGATGCGGAAGCATAACATCGAGGAGAAGACCTCTTCTCTGGAGCACATGGCGGTCCTGCTCGAGCCCCAGATCGCTCCCTATCTGACGGGCTCCGGGACGGGCGACCTGCACGGGCTCGTCGTCGCCTTCAGCAAGCATACGGAGACACGGATCACTGTCATCGACATGACGGGCAAGGTTCTCGCCGATTCGGAGTAACGCGAGCTTCCGCCGCATTGTTCAGAACGAGAATCCGGAAGGCCGTCATTTCTGGGAGATGGTGCGCAGCTCGGCCCTGTCCGAAGCCGTCCGGAAGGCCCGGGCCTCGAGGGATGAAACGTCCGAAGAAGGAGCGATCGGGGACCACGTTTATTTTTGCAGCGTCGCCCATCTCACGACCGGGGACCGGCTGGTCGTGACCCTCCATGACATCACGGAGATCCGGGCCCTCGAGAAGGCCAAGAAGGACTTCGTCGTCAACGTTTCCCACGAGCTCAGAACCCCGTTGACCGCGATCAAGGGGTTCCTGGAAACGGTCGAGACCGGGGCGGAGGGGGAGAACCGGCCCTACCTCGAGATCATCCGCAGGAACACCGAGCGCATCGAGCGGTTTTACGTCGTCGACAAGTCGCGGTCCAAGAAGCTGGGCGGCACGGGCCTCGGACTGTCCATCGTCAAGCACATCGCCCTGGCCCATAAGGGCTCGGTGTCCGTCAAGAGCCGGGTTGGCGAAGGGACGACATTCCTGGTCCTCTTGCCGCTCGCCTGAGCGGAGAGATCCGTCCTCGGCTGACCGAAGACCCCGAGGTATGAATTGCCTCCCCCGGCCCTTCACGGCAACCGCGGCCGGGAGCTCGACGCCGTTTTCGCCAAGAGATCGCCGGCATACAAATCCCTCTTGATGAGAGCCAACCTCTTCTCTTCCACCCTGACGCCTTTGAAATGACCCCAGTTCATGGCCAGATAGACCAGGGGATGGCGCAAGTTCGCCGGAAGCCGCCTGAGGATCGACCGGGGGCTGTAGAACGCCTTTCTGGCTCTTATCTTGCCGACCATCAATTCATAAGGCGACATGTTCTTTGGCTTAAAGACCACGGTGCTGTGGTCGTAGTATTTCCAATCGGCGGTGAGCAACCGGCCTTGCTCCTTCATCTTCTGGAAGGTCTTAGTCCCTGGGTACGGGGTAAGAACATTGAAAGCGACCGAATGGACCTTGTTCTTGAGAAGGAATTTGACAGTCTCATCAAAGACGTCTTTTGTGTCCTCGTCAAAACCGAAGATCATTGAGGCCAAGATGAATATCCCGGCTTGACGCACTTTTTTCAGGCCGTCTTCCAATCCTTGAAGGGAGAGGAACGATTTCCGCAAGGAGCTCATCTGAGCTTCCTTGATGCTCTCAAGCCCGACAAACAGACCCTTGCAGCCGCTTTCGACGGCCAGCTTCAGAAGCTCGTCGTCCTTGACCAGGAGGGAGATGGACGACTGACCGACCCAGGAGATCTTGAGGGGTTTGAGGGCGGCGAAGAGCTCCTTGGCATAGCTCGGATGCCCGATGATATTGTCATCAAGGAACATGAAGAGCCTTTTGCCCGACTCTTTGATATCCCTCACGACATTTTCGATGGGGATATGGCGGATCTCTTTGCCGAAAAGATCCGTGACGCAGCAGAAATCGCAATGGTAAGGACAACCGCGGGTCGTCATGATAGGCACCATGCCGAAAAGGTGGCGCTTTGTGATCTTGCTGAAGTCCTTGGGCACATATGTCGAAAGGTCAGGCCTTGGATTATGGTAGATCTTCTTCAGACAGCCCTTCTGATAGTCTTCAAGTAACTCGGTCCATACACCCTCGGCTTCGCCGATCACGACGGAATCGCCATAGGGCGATGCCTCATCGGGGAGCAGCGTGGGATGCACGCCGCCCAGAACGACAGTCTTTCCTCTTTCCTTGAACTCCCGGGCCAGCCAATAGGCGCGGGAGGCATTGGACGTCATGAAACTGATCCCGACAAGTTCGCAGTCCTGCTCGAGATCGATATCCTCAGCTTCTTCATCAAGCATGACGACCTGATGCTCCTTGGGAGTCAGGCCCTGGAGGATGAATAATGCCAACTGCGGCATCAACATCTGCTTATTGGTCTTTTCGCTCGGATCAACCGAAGGGGAGATAAGCAAGATCTTCATCTGTTTTCCCTATCCCGCATGGCTCGCCCCTCATCGAGCCACTCCAGAAGGACGCGAACACTGCCGGTGGCCAGGGCGATGCTCGAATCCGCCGCTCCGTAATACAGGTTGATGGTGTCGCCATCGGGGTCGATGGTGCAGCCGCAAGGGAACACGACGTTGCCGACGTCCCCGCGCTGCTCGTAAGGCGCCTCCGGGCCGAAGAACCACTCATCGCTGCGCTTGAGGCAACGGTCCGGCGCGTTCAGATCAAAGAGAGCGAGCCCCAGCCGGTACAGCGAGCCGGCCGCGGTCTGCCGCACTCCATGGTAGATCATCAGCCAACCTTCGGGAGTCTCGATGGGCGGCGGGGAGAGGCCGATCTTATTAGCGTCCCACCACCCGCCGCGCCGGCATTCCAACATCAGCTTGTGGCCGCCCCAATGGCGCAGGTCGGGTGAATAGGACATCCACATATTGGCCCTGGGAGAGCTGACCGGGCGATGGATCAAAGCCCAACGACCGTCGATGCGATGAGGCAGCAGGGCCGCGTCTTTGTCTTCCGGCGGCATGATCACGCCGTAGCGCTCGAAGCGGCGGAAATCTTCCGTGAGCGCCAGAGCGACACCCGGACCCTCACGCGAGTAGGCGGTGTAGACCACGGCGTACTTGCCTAATTCGGGAAGATAGGTGATGCGCGGGTCTTCGATCCCCCACATTTCTTCCGGAAAGTGCTCGGGATCGGCCAACAGGGTGGGCTGGGGATCGATCAGCCAATCGTCCTGGCCATTGGCGGACCGGGCCGCGCAGAGATGAGACTGCCCGCGGCGATCCTCCACGCGGCACAGAAGCAGCGTCGTGCCGTCGGGCAGCCGCGTGGCGCCGGGGTTGAACACGCTGTTGACCGGATAGCTCCAACGGTCGGCCGTCAAGATGGGATTGTGCTGATGACGGCGAAAGAGCTCGGGGTGATGATCGTTCATGGGGATCGTGTCTCCAGAGATAACAGTTCATTCTCGGCCAGGCGCAATTCCAGCAGGGCCTGGAGAAAGGCGAGTGTCGATTCCGCGCCTTGATTCTCGTTCGGACGGTCGGGATGCAAACCGTCGCGACAACCGCCGGTCGTCGGGTCGTAGATAGGGAGATTGAGGTCGTTGCGCCCGATGAACCAATCGAAGGCCCGGCGGGCTTCTTTGTTCCAGCGTTTGTCTCCCGTGACCCGATAGGCTTCGAGGCAGGCCGATACCATCGCCTGGGCCTCCACCGGCTGTTGATCGAACCGGGCGCGGACACCGCCGCGCTGATAAAAGCCGTTCGATCCGATGGGGACAAAATGCCCCCCGCCGGCCCCCGAGCGCTGTAGATCGGCCAGCCAGCCGAGCGACTCCAGCCCGGCTCCGGCCATATCCTTATTATCTGTCCAGTGGCCGCACATCAACAAGGCATGCGGCAGCGCGGCGTTGCAATAGCAGAGCTCATCCTCGAACCATTTCCAATCGTCCGAACGGTGGGTTTGATACAGAGTCAGCAGCCGTCCGCCCAGATCTTCCCGGACTTGGCTGGCCCTCCGGTCACCGGCGAACCGCCGCAGGTATTCATGGATGCCGATGAGCGCGAAGGCCCAGGCCCGCGGACTGGTCGTGTCGTGAATGGCCGGCAAAGCCTGCTCGAACAACCAGCCGGCGATGCCATGGAGGGCGGGTGTGGTCGTTACGCCCAACACAGAGCCCAACGCCCAGAGGGCCCGGCCATGGCTGTCGTCAGAGCCGCTGTCCTCCCGCCAGTTGCGCTGGTAATCCATGAAGTTGCGAAAACGCCTGG
>DAIPLF010000268.1:0-3980 GCA_036769375.1 Candidatus Aminicenantota bacterium
GGCGATGGGGGAGGCCAGGAGTCTGCGCCCGTCCCCGCGGAACCCCGTCACATCGGGCGAGAAAAAGCTGCTGATCCCGCCGATAAGGCCGTCCTCGCCGATATCCACGGACCTCCCGAGACAGGACACGGTCCGGCCCTCTATCCTCAGCGGGGTGTAGGGCGCAACGACCTCATCGTCGAAAGCGATCCTCGAATCGAGCCAGCGAAGCCGGGACATTCGCCAGAGCTCGGAATCCCCGGCGTCGCCGAGGACGCCGCTTTGGACATCGAGGAGAAGCTGCAATCGGGCCGGGGGAAGACCTCTGGGCCTCAACATCACTTCGCCTCGATATTTGCCGGGAGGGATATCTCCCGGAACCTGGAAACCGCACCAGAGCGGTTGGACCTTGCCCAGGGGGATTTGGCAGAGCTTCTTGAAATCCTTCCCGTCCCAATTGACGCCTCGAGTGTTGAAAGAATGGCCGCCGGAGGCGGATATGAAAGGCTTCACGGCCGGGGCAGGGGAGGCCTGGACCAGAGTGAGATCGCCAAGGACGACATCCAAGTCCTCGATCGGAGCGCGGGCGGCAAAAACTCCGATCTGGAAGGCATAGAATTCCCCGCGCAGGGCCTCTCCTGTGAATTCGGACTTCGGCCCGCTCTGGATCCAGCGCTGAGGCAAGTCGTCGGCCATCCGGACGGGAAAGCGCCGGTCTTCAGGAAATAACAGATAGGCTGCGTCAGGATATCGCGCCAGGAGCGCGGCGGTTTCCGCGGCGGTGGCGATGACCTCCATCGGGAAAAAACTGTTCAGCTCGTCGACCGATTGCATCTCGATGACCTCGGCCTCGGCGATGGCCCCATTTCTCTTGGCCGGAGGCTGGAAAGGGATAAGGCCGAATTTCTGGAGCCATATGGGATCGGCCCCTGTCACCGGCTCCGGATAGGTAACGGTCGGATAGTTGGACCTTCCCTTCATGACGTTGGGCAGAAAATAGATATAGGTATCGCCCGGCGCAGTCACCGGCTCGAAAACAAAATCCCCGAACTCGCGGTTCACGGCCAGCGGACAGATATTCCGGATCTCTCTTCCGGTCGCGGCATCGACGAACAGGACCTTTTTTCGCTCCGGTCCGGGATCGCGCCTCCGCCAGGGTATCCTCACGCGGACGGCACCGGCCCGATCCTGGACTCTGATGAGGGCCCGGTGGTTTCCGTAGAGATCGGCGTCCCATTTCCCCGTGCCGAAACGGAGCTGGGCCTCAGGGAAGTCATGGCCAGCCGATAGGAACAGGCTCCAAAACAGCGCTAGGAGGGCGGTCCTAAGGACTCCGGTGATCCGCATATTTGCCTCCGGTCTTCTATTCTATCCATAAAACGGGGGGAATTTCGATAAGAAAATCGCCGCAAGCCAGCGGGCGAAGGGTCGAGGAAGTCTCATCTTTTCCCCAAGAAACAAGTATAATGGAAAGTAGGGTTTTATTTCTTATGCTCGGAGATCACATTATGCCCGACCAAAATCTGAAACCTCGTTCCAAGAAGAGCGGCCTCGCCGCCGCCGTTTTATCCCTTCTGGCAATACTTGGGCTTGTCTTCTTGCCGCAGGTCCCTCTCTATGGCCTTTCGAGCCCGGTGCCAGCCGAGGCCGCCGATCTCTGGTATGTGATCAAAATCGCCGGCCAGCCGGCAGGTTATATTCACGAAAAGACAAAGGCTTATGAGCACGGACTGAACACGGCGTCGAAAATGATCGTCGTCCTGAACCGTCTGGGCAGCCGGGTGGAGATCGGCTTCGTCTCAGCCTCGGAGGAGACCCCTGAAGGACTTCTCCGGCGAGTCACTTACGAGATGACGGCTTCCAACCAGGCGACCAAGTCGGAGGCGATCATAGGCGGGGGGAAAATCGAGATCCGGAACGAATCCGGCGGGAAATCCTATAGCAGCACTTTGAGCTATACAGGGGAACTCTACGGCCCCGAGGGCACCCGCCGCCTCACTGCCGCCGGCCTTAAAGATCCGGGGGACCAGGTCACCGTTCAAACCTTTGTGGCCGAAGCCTCCCTGGTAGGGAAAATGACCCGCACCGTCCTTTCCCGGGAGCCCCTCAAGTTGGGCACTGAGGAGGTCGCTGCCCTCAAGGTCGAAGAGGTCTTCGAAGGTCTCCCCATCAAGCGGACGGGCTGGCTGGACGAACAGGGAAACCTCCTCAGACAGGATGAGCCGGGGCCGTTCGGGATGATCGAGGTCTGGCGGTCTGAGAAGTCCGCTGCGCTCGCTGCGGCGTCGGGGGGAGAGCTGCCCGAGGAGGTCTATCAGAGTTCGATCGTCAAAACCAACATCCGTCTGCCCCGGGCCTGGCCCCTTGATGCCTTGAAGCTCAAGCTCGTCCATCGCCGCCCGGAGCTGGGCTGGCCGGACCTGGAGATCGCCGGACAAAAAGTCCTTTCTAAAACAGAGAAGGAGGTCGTCCTCGAGATCCGCCGTCCGCAAGTGCAGCCCGGAACGTCTTTCCCCGTCGCCAAGACCGAGGACAACCGGAAATACCTTGAGCCCAACGCCTATATCCAATCCGATGACGCTGAAATCCTCCGCCTGGCCAAAGATCTCGTCGGCGACGAAAAGGACGCTTTTCAGGCCGCGCTCCGCCTCGAACGCTGGGTCGCCGAGAACATGAAGTTCGACCTGGGCATCGTTTTCGCTCCAGCTACGGAGATCATCCGCGACCGCCGCGGCACGTGCGTAGGCTATGCCACTCTGTTCGCAACTCTGGCCAGGGCTGCGGGCCTGCCGTCCCGGATCGTCATGGGTTATGTCTATGCCCTCGGCATGTTCGGCGGTCATGCCTGGGCGGAAGTCCTGCTGGGCGAAGCATGGGTACCGCTGGACGCGGCCATCGTCAACGCCGGTGTGGCTGACGCCGGGCATCTCTCTCTGACTGTCTCGTCCCTGGCCGAAGGAATAAGTGAGATCACCCTCGGCGCCCCCCAACAGGTTTTCGGTCAGGTCGGGATCGAGATCCTGGGGTTTGAAACGGGGGGAAAGGCCTATTCCGTGACCCCGGGAGCGAGACCGTTTTCGATCACCGGCGATCTTTTTGAAAACCCTTGGCTGGGCCTTCGCCTGCAGAAACCGACCGGTTTCCGCTTTGTCAAGACGGATGCCGTGTGGCCGGACCGGACAGTCGTCGGGCTTGACGGCCCGGCGGGCGAAAGGGCTGTCTTCGAACAGCACGAACTCTATCCCTGGGAGGAACCGGAAAGAGCCGTTTGGCAAAAGCTGCAGAAGCTTATCCCGGAAGGAAAGAAGGCGCGACTGAAGATCCGGGACGCGGACGCGCTAGTCCTCGATTCCGCGGATGGCCGGAACTCAGCGGCAGCTGTCGCCCGGGGCCTGGAGGTCTGGATAATAAGGGCGGAAGGCAAGGAAGCTCCCTTGGTCGTACGGCAGGTGGCGAAATTCCTCCGCATATCCGGTTTATCTGACTGGCCGTTGTCTTGGTAAGAACCCGGCAATCCAAAGGAATTCTCCCGCCCCGTCTTTTTAAGAGGACATCTGACCCCTATTCGCCACATCTCGCAAGCTCGCCCATCTTTTTCCCGGGGAGCCGGAGTGGCATAAAAATTGCTCTCCGGTCGATCGGGTCCACCAGGCTGGACGGACCCGGGAAGAGGAGAAACGGAGATGAGGAAAGCAATATTCGTCCTGGCCGCATTCAGCGTGATCTTGGTTTCCGCCCAAGCAATGCTGGCGGGTGAGCGTTTCCAGGCCTCGTTGAACTTCCTGCTGGCTAACGCCCAGAACGACTTCAGGATGAACGTCGAGCGGACATTTTATGGACTTTCGGGGGAGTTTTTTTATCAGTTGCCCAAGTCCCCGGTCTCGTTCGGGGTCAGCCTTGAATATCTGGAATACGGGAGCGAGACGCGCGTCGAGCCGTTCAGCCACGACATCCCAGATGTTCTCGTCGATGTCACGACAAGGAACAGCGTCCTCACCCCG
>DAIPLF010000269.1:0-3967 GCA_036769375.1 Candidatus Aminicenantota bacterium
ACGGGATCGACCTCAAGGCCGGCGACGAGGTGGTCACGACCGAGCAGGACTACCCTCGCATGCTCACGACCTGGGACCAGCGCCTGCGGCGCGAGGGGATCAAGGTGACGCGGTTCCAGTTCCCCGTGCCGACGACCCAAGACGACCTCTACCAGCGCTTCGAGAAAGCGATCACGCCGCGGACGAAAGTCTTCCATTTCACCCACATCACCAACCTGACAGCCCAGCTCTTCCCCGTGCAGCGGCTTTCCCGCCTGGCCCGTTCCAAGGGGATCGTCACGATCGTCGACGGCGCCCATGCCCTGGGGCATTTCCCCTTCAAACTGCGCGACCTCGAGTGCGACGCCTACGGGGTCAGCCTCCACAAGTGGCTGCTGGCGCCGATCGGGAACGGCTGCCTGTACGTCCGCCGGGAGATGATCCCGAAATTCTGGCCGTTGCAGGCCGCTCCCGAACAGCAGGATACCGACATCCGGAAATTCGAGGCCATCGGGACGCATCCCTGGGCCATCCGGGCGGCTCTCGGCGAGGCGCTGGCTTTCCACCAGGCCATCGGGGCCGAAAACAAGGCCGCGCGGCTTCGCTACCTGACTCTCCGCTGGGCCAACGCCCTCAAGGCCCAGACGCGGGTCAAGGTGTTGACGGACCTTTCGGATCCGCCCCAGGCCTGGGGCGTGGCCGCGGCCACCATCGACGGCATCGACGTCCGGGACCTGGCCAAGTTCCTGATGGACAAGTACCGGATTGTCGTCGTTCCGCTCGTCGGGGGCGCCCCGCCCAACTCGGTCTTCGACTACCAGGCCATCCGGGTTTCGCCGAACGTCTACACCACGCTCGAGGAAATCGACATGTTCGTCATGGCCATGGAGGACGCTGTCAAGGGCGGAGTTCCGACCGAGCTGGCGGCGGCCCGCCGCGGCCCCGTCGATGGCGTGACTTGGTCCGAGATCATTTGAGGATGGACCGAATCAAAGGAGAAAACCCATGAAGCGCTTGGCCGTCGTGGCGGTTTTGGCCTTGGCCTTTATCTTGATCGCGGGCAGCACTCTGACCTATGCCCAGGGCACTTTTAAAATCCCGTTCAGGTTCAAGGCGGGAGGCAAGACGCTCCCTGCCGGCGATTACACTCTGGCCCAGAAGGAAGAAGGGAAACTCGCTCTGAGGAAGGGACCCGGCGGCGAGGAAGTCCTGATCCCCTTCCTCGAGAGGCTGCCGCAGCCGGAGACGCCCCTTGCCGAGCCTCAGCTCGTCTTTGACGTCGTGGGGAACTTCGAGCCGTCCTACACGGAATACGTGACGGAATATGTATTGGCGGAAGTGTGGTTTCCTGGGGAGAAGGGCTTTCTGGTCCATACCACCAAGGGGGCACACCAGAATAAGGTGATCAAAGGCGAGAAGGCAGAGTAGCCGCGCCGGCCCGAGATGTTTTGCCGGCGTCCTATCTTATATATCCCAGGGCCCTGAGCTTCTCGATCACCTCCTCATCTATTTCCACGCGGGACCCGCTCTGGCCTCTAAAGAGGACGGCCAGCTGCTCCTGATCGCGCATGATCTCCCGGCCTTGGGACTCCAGTCGTCTGAGAAGCTCGGGCTGACTATCTGCCAGATTGACCTTTTCCTGGGGATCGTTCTTTCTGTCAAAAAGCCAGAAAGGTACCTTGTACCTGTTAACGGGCTCATCAGCAAAAACATGACCCTGGCCGTGGAATCGAAGCCGGTTCCCCCACGGGGAAAAGCTCATGACCAAAGGATCGTAGGACCCTTTATTCAGGATCAGGGGGAGGAAGGAGATGCCCTGGAAAGAAACGGGCTGCGCCTTGATCCCCAAGTACTCGAATACGGTGGGAAAAAGGTCAAATGTCCTCACGTCCTTGAGAACCTGCCGGCCTTTGAATTTCGCGTGGGGGAACTTGATCAGCAGAGGGACATGGAGGGTTTCGATGAACAGCCTCGCGTGTAGCTTTCCGCCATGATCAAAGAACTCCTCCCCGTGATCGGACAGGACGATGATCAAGGCCTCTTCGTACAAGCCCTCCTTTTTGAGAACGTCCAGCATTCCGGCGAAGAGAGAGTCCGAATGAAAGACTCCCCCGTCATACAAAGCCATGACCAGTTCCCTGTCGGCCGGGTTCTTGAGATCAAAATGCCTCCAGAACCGTCTCCTCGTTTGGGTCGAGTACTGTTGACTTTCGATCTCGTCGATGACGGCAGCCATTTCATCCTTTCTGTCCTTGACGAAATGAAGCCTCAAATCCTTAGGGCCCCTCGTATAGGGATCATGGCAGGCGTAATGATGGAGGAAGATAAAGAACGGACTGGTCTGCGTCCGGTAGCTCCGGATCACTTCGGCAAGACCGGAATTCAGGCTTTCCGGCGGAACATGGGCATAATGGTCAAAACCTCGCTTCAACCCGCACAAACCTTCGACGTTTCCCCCTCCATGAAGCCCCAGAGTGATGTATCCATTGGCCTTGAGGATCTCTGCGGCGCTGATGATCCCGGCCGGAAGCGGTTCATAGTTCTCCTGATAATTGGAAATATTGGTCCGCCCGTGAACAGCGGGAGTGGTCGCGGTGAATATCGACACGTGGGCGGGAGTGGTGACGGGTGAGGGGCTGATGGCGTTTCCAAACAGGACCGCTTCCCTGGAAAACCTGTCGATCGAGGGAGAGGTCTCCAATCCGTAGCCATAACAGGAGAGGTGATCGGCTCTCAGGGTGTCTATGGACAGGAGGATGATGGGCACCTTGGGGACGCCGGCCGCTTCTTCCCGGCGGCACGACGGCAGGCAAAGGATAACCAGCGGGGCAAGGATGGCCACGAGCAGCCGGCGAATGTGCGGCTTCCGAAGCCCCGCGCAAGGCCTCATTCTGTCCGCTGTCAGGCTGACTTTCGGCATGCCGGAAGAGATATAGCACAGCCAGACCTGGACGGTCAATCGCCCGTCAGCCAAGAGCTCCGGCTATTCCTTACGATGAAGAGATTCGTCGACGGCATGTTTCCCGGCGATGGGGCTCAGAGGCTTCTGGATGCGGCGGCCGCTCCCGAAATAGGGCGAACCACTGGGCGTCGCCCAACACACCGCGTTGGCGATGATCCGGCGCACGTTGGCGTCATGATAAATCGGGAAGGTCTCATGTCCCGGGCTGAAGTAGAACACTTTCCCCTTGCCGCGGCGGAACGTACACCCGGAGCGGAAGACCTCTCCCCCTTCGTACCAGCTGATAAAGACGACCTCGTCCGGCCGGGGAATGTCGAAGTATTCCCCGTACATTTCGCTGTGCGGCAGCTCGAAGAACTCGCCTTCGAGTCCTCCGGCGATCGGGTGTGAAGGGTCGACGATCCAGATCCGTTCCCGTTCGGCGGCCTCCCGCCAGCGGAGCATGCAGCCCGTTCCCATCAGACGACGGAAGATCTTGGAGGCATGCCCGGAATGGAGCACCAGGAGACCCATCCCTTCAAGCACCCGTTGCTGGACCCTATCGACGACGGTGTCGGTCACCTGATCATGGGCCCTGTGCCCCCACCAGGTGAGAACGTCGGTCCGGCCAAGCACTTCTGAGGAGAGCCCGTGCTCCGGCTGCTCCAGGGTCGCCGTCCGGACTTCCACGGCGGGGCCGAGGTTCTCCCGCAAGGCCGCCGCCAGGGCTTCATGAATGCCGTCAGGATAGAGCTCCTGTGTCACGGCGGACGTCCGCTCGTGAATGAACTCGTTCCAAACAGTGACTCGGATCCTTTCGGTTTTCATGGGAATTTCCTTCGACCTGGAGCCATCATCCGGCCGACTGGGCCAAAGGGACTATATCGCCGGCCGCAGGCGGTGTCAAGAACGGCCTCCGGTTGGACCCGCTCTCGTCCTGTCCTTGACATCGAGGCGGCCGTTTTCTAAGATTTCCTCAGTAGCATTACGGGAACCATGCCAAAATGAGCCTTCAATGGCTGAGGCGAAGGGCAAAATCCGAGGGGG
>DAIPLF010000270.1:0-3931 GCA_036769375.1 Candidatus Aminicenantota bacterium
GCCTTTCCGGACGACTCAATAGGTGCTACAATAATGGAATTAGACCGATGATCATCTGGAAGGCGGCGCTGCGGACACTCCTTGTCCTTGGTCTGCTCTCCGTTTTCTCCAGCTGCAAAAAAAGCCCGACCGGTGCCGACCCCGACACCCCTGAGCCGACCATCGCGCTCGTCCTCAACCCCTCGACCGGGGCCAAAGATGAGGCCGTCTCGGTTTCAGTCCTAATAAAGGGCAACCCCAAGGAAATGCGCGTCTTCGGCCTGGATGTCACTTTCGACTCACGGATGTTCAAGTTCCAGGAAGTGCGCCGGGGCACTCTAACTGGGAGCTGGGAGGGGGTCGCCGGCAACGAAACAGGGCCCGGCAGTATGAGGGTCGGGGGCTTCGTGGGCGGAGGATCTGCCATCCCGGTCCGGAGCGAAGGGACTCTGGCCGAACTCCTATTCAAGGTGACGGGAGGGGATTACGCCAACGGACAGCAGAGTCAGACCTGCGTCCAGCAATATACGGACGACCTCTCAGGATTCAAGCCCGTATCAGCCTGCGCCAGCTTCACCCTGAAGAAATAGCCGGGCTTCAGCCATCAACAAACCCCTTGCCAAACGGTCTCAGAATCCGACATAATGCTACCCGGACAGTCTGGGATTCTCCGGATCCGCAGAAGACCAGGGGACGGTAAGAAAGAGCGCTGATGTCGATGAAAGTTCGGGAAAAGGACGGCGTTATCGTCGTCGACCTGGCCGGCGAGATCAGGCTGACCGACAGTGTCACTCCGGCTCTCCAAAGGGAGGTGACCGAGCAGCTGGCCGAAGGGAAGGCGGATTTCCTGCTGAATTTCGCCAAAGTGGACTTCATCGACAGCTACGGGATCGGCGATATCGTCGCCTCATACCTGGAGGTCAAAGAAAAGAAGGGACGGCTCAAGCTGTCTTGTCTGTCACCCAAGATCTGGCTGATCTTCCATTATTCCGGGCTGACCCGGATCCTGGAGATCTTCGACAGCGAGGAGAAGGCGCTTAAGAGTTTTGCCTGACCTGAGCCCTGCGGGGGCGCGCGCCCTGCTCGGGAGGCCTCCGTTCCCGGTTCAGGCCAGAGGCGAGAGAGAGGTCAACTCATGAACATCCTGGAGGGGTTATTTTTGGGCAACCCTCTCCGGCTCTGGGTCATCGCCGTCGGCGTCGCCGCGGTGAGCTTTCTCGTCTTAAGCATCGCCAAAAAGTCCGGTGGGCCAAAAGTCACCGCCCTCGCCCGGAAGTCGGCCGCAGAATGGGATGACGTCGCCGCCGAGATCATCCGCCGGACGAGATCCCTTTCCCTCTTCCTGGTTTCCATCCTGCTGGGCTCCTATTTCGTCGTCCTCCCGGGCCCAACCCGGCTGTTCCTGAAGCGGCTGACCATGTTGGCTTTGCTCATCCAGATCGCGATTTGGGTGAACGGTCTGTACGATTGCTGGCGCGCCCGGATCCAACGCCAGAGGAAGCAGGACGGCCCTGCCAGCCTGGCCACCTATACGGCCTTCGGGTTCATGGTCCGTCTGGCGGTCTGGACGATCGTCGTGCTGCTGGCCCTGGATAACTTCGGCATCCATATCACGGCCCTGGTCGCGGGACTGGGCGTTGGCGGGATCGCCATCGCCTTAGCCGTTCAGAACATCCTCGGCGACCTCTTCGGCTCGATGTCCATCGTTCTGGATAAGCCGTTCGTCATCGGTGATTGCATCCTCGTGGACGATCTCATGGGGACGGTCGAGCACATCGGCCTGAAGACCACCCGCCTTCGCAGCCTCAGTGGGGAACAGCTTGTCTTTGCCAACAGCGACCTGCTCAAGAGCCGGATCAGGAATTACCAGAGGATGGAAGAGCGCCGAGTCGTATTCTCCTTGGGAGTTGTTTACGAGACGCCGCCGGAGAAGCTGGCCGCCATCCCGGGAATGATCAAAGAGATCATCGAAGCCCAGGAGCTGGCCCATTTCGAGCGATCGCACTTCAGAAAGTTCGGACCCTCATCTCTCGATTTTGAGAACGTCTATCACGTCAAGTCTCCTGATTACCGCACTTATATGGACGTCCAGCAAGCCATCAATCTGGCCGTCTGCCGTCGGTTTCAGGAAGAAGGGATCGAGTTCGCCTATCCCACTCAGACGATCCTTCTCGACCGAAGCAGCGCCCCCCCCGGCTCTCAATCCAAAGGATAAGGGCTACCGTTCAGGCCTCTCAAGATTGCCCTGAGGGTTTATTTCTTCCGGCTTGACCTCAGGTGCAACCCGATAGGGAACCCGGGCCTCCAGGAGGTCGTTGTCCAGAAGATAGATGGCCCGACTTCGCTCGCCCCGGATGTCCAAGAAAACCTCGGTCCCGGCGGCTGCTCTGTTCCGCGAGAGGCGCGCCTCCTCAACCTGGTTGAGGCATACAGCCGAGTCTGCCGCCCCCAGCAAGCCCTGCCGGCCGACAAACTCCGCCAGCTCAAGGTCCTTGACATCTTCAAAGTACAGGGCGGTCTCCCACCGCTCCGACTCGGGTTTTTCCCAGATGACCTCCAGCCCGCGGATCTTGAGGTTGCGGGCCCAGCGGAACTTAAGGGCATGTTCCATCTTCTGGATCGGGGCTGAAGGGTCATCCGCCAGAAAGAGCTTGATGTTTTCCAAGGTGATGCCGTCGAGCCAGCTCATCGGGTGGCCGTTGATCAGACTCGTCCCTTTGCCGCGGGCGATGATGTTCTGGAGCTTGACGTTCCGGATGGAGCCGGCCGGCGGCTCGTTCTCCCAGTTCACCTGGGGATGGACCTCGCTACGCCGTTTGATGTTGAAATGGAACGGGTCGCCGTCTCCCCACCAGAACCAGTCGTGCCGGACGCAGTCGATGGTCACATCGGAGATGATGACGTCGCTGACATATCCCCCGTCGAAAACCATGAAGGCCAGGCCACGGTTCGAGCCCGTGATGACGCAGTTGGAGACCGTCACCCGGCGCACGCAGTTCATGTTGCCGTCGCAGAACTTCAGGGCAGATGAGGCCGAGGACAGCCGGCAGTTCGTGATCGTGATGTCTTCGCAGGGCAGCGCCGGACCGAACCAGTTCATGGAGTAGAAGACGATGGCATCATCTCCTGTCTCTATAGTGCAGTTCGAGATCCGCAGGTCCTTGCAGCCGTCGGGGTCGATGCCGTCGGCCCAAACCGCCTCTTTGAGACTGCTGTAGATATAGACGCCGTCGATGACCATGCGCTCACAGCCGTAGGGATGGATCGTCCAGCTCGGCGAGTGCATGAAGCTCAGACCGGAGATGCGGACATCGCGGCAGCGCAAAAGAAGGACCATCTTGGGCAGGGCATTCGGCTTCGGGAAGGACCGCAGGAGCGGCTTGCCCGCCGCTTCCATGAGCAGCTGGTTATCGCGGATGAAGCGGTCGTCGAGGTCATTGAGGCGCCATTCGTACTCGGACTGGCCATCCACCAGTCCCCTTCCCTCGATCGTGATGTTGACCAGGTCCTCGCCATAGAAGAGCGCGAGCTTGTCATAGTCCTGCTTCTCCCGGGAGGCAAAGAGTACAGCCCCCGATTCGATGAAGATGCGGACATAGCTGCGGAGATGGATGGTCCCGGAAGTGTACTCGCCGGGTGGAAAATAAACCATCCCTCCACCCGCTTCTGCACAGGTGTCCACCGCCTTCTGGATGGCCTCGCGCGCGTTGTCCGTCTTGGCGCCGCTGGCCCCGAAGTCCTTGACATTGAAAACCGCCATGGCCCGCTGGGCGGCGGTGTCTTGGACCCGGACAGAGGGAAGGGCTTGAGCCGCCATCGACAAGCCCAAGATAGCGCCGGCAGCAAGCAGGAGGCGTCGTCTCATCTCAATGTCTCCTTCGGTAATAGCCGTCGATTTGCGCCCCCTATTTTAGGCCTTTTCTTGCTAAACTCCAACCCGGGTGGGGCTATT
>DAIPLF010000012.1:0-13736 GCA_036769375.1 Candidatus Aminicenantota bacterium
TTATAGCATTATGGGGGAAAAAATTCAATCAAACGATCCGCAGCCCGGCGTAGCCGACGACCTGATCGAAATCGCCCGAAGCCTCACCCGAAGTCATATACCGGACGAGGTCGGCGCGGACGGCGCCAAGTTCCTTGGCCGCCAGGACGGCCGCCGTCGTCGGTTGGAACCCGCACATGCTGATGTCGTTCTCCTGGACGACCTCATAAAGGCCGCGGGCGTCGAGCGCCACAATCCGCTCTATAGCCAAGGCATCCTTTTTTTTCGCAGTCTCCTGGCTGACATAGTGGCTCATGTCCGTCGAGGCCACGATCAGGATATCCCGGTCGGACCCGCGGACGGCAGCGGCGAGAGTCTTCCCCAGCTCTTCCAGCGCGCCGTAATCCGCGGCCGGGGATACACATAGGGGGACGATGGAGAATTCGGGATTCAGGAACTGAAGGAACGGCAACTGGACTTCAAGGGAATGCTCCTCCTCGTGGGCGCTCTCTTCTACCCTAACCAAAGACGAGAAGCGAAGCAACGACCCGGCGAGTCCGGCGTCAAGGGGAACCTCTCCCAGGGGCGTCTTCCACGATCCTCGGTCCATAATCGCAAAGACGGATCTTTGGCCCCTATGGCTCGGGCCGAGCAGGATAAAGCGGTCCGGCAGCACGACGGAAGAATAGACGGCTCCGGCAACGGGCCCGGAATAGATGAGGCCGGCATGGGGGGAGACGACCGCCAGGGCCTTTTGTTTATCCGCCCGGGGGTCGACCATACCCCTGATCATGGACCTTAATTCCTCAGGCTTTTTGGGATAGAAATATCCGGCTACAGCAGGTCGTCTGACCATCCTTGCCTCCTCAGAGGGTTGGCACTATCGAGCAGGACGAGCGGCTAAAGCTTCTCCCTCTTTTCTTTGAAGGCGATCTTGAGGTTCTTCAGTTCGGCCAGGATCGGCAGATAGATCTCCGGCTTGACGGGAATATGGACACCTGTTTCCTTGATCTTGCCTTCGAGGATGAGTCTGGTGCCGATCGCAGGCGGCAGTCCGACTGTCCTGGCCATCGAGGAATCGCCGCCCGGGATTCCGTAATCGATCAAGGTGGAAACGATCTTCTCCCGGCCGATCTTGGGGTAAGAGGCAAAGAACTCGTGCTGCAGGACGATCAGGTCTCTCTCCCCCGGAAGGTAAGCCATCTTGTTCGTCATCAGGGCACTCATAACGTCCAGGGCGGATCCTTTCTGCAGCGGCAACGGTTCATTGCTGAAGAGCCCAAGCCATTCGAGCCGGCGGAGGATGGCCAGGCCTGGAGATATCCCCAGCCGGTCGCTGACCGCCTTCTTGACGTCCTTGGCGCGGGTACCCAGCTGCTTGCGCAGAAAATCGGCCAACGTCAGGCCCGTCCAGTCCTTCTCTTCCTGGTCGAAAACATTGAGCCGGACCAATACCCGGATGGTCTCGCACCAGCCGAGGTAACGGAGGGTCCCGCGCAGCATCGTCTTGGTCTCGGGCACCCCGTAAAGGCCGATATAGGGCAGTGAGTTCCTGTTAGGATATCCCTCGAAGATCCCCAGCCCCTCGATCGTCCGGAGGGAATAGCTCTCGAATAATTTCTCTGAGGGGATGAAGACCTCTTTCCCGTCCTGGAGATATCGGGCCGAATTCTTGCCGGCCAGGAGGACGCCGGTGGGACTCCAGGAGAATTTATAGCCGAACGGGTTGGTGTTAGCCTCGGGCGCGGGCAGTCCGCCGCAGAAGGAGATGAAGCCGTTGAGTTGGCCGCCCTTATCGTGGATTTCATGGATCACCCGCATCGCTTCCATATGGTCGATGCCGGGGTCGAGGCCCAGCTCGTTGAGGATGATGATGCCGGCTTTGCGGGCGTCGGCATCAAGTTTCTTCATGGCCTCGCTGACATAAGACGTGGTGACCATCTGCTTCTTGTGGGCGATACAAAGCTCGGCAACTTTGGGGTGGAAGGCGTAAGGGACCATGCTGATGACGAGGTCGGCGCCGGCCACCTCTTTTTTCAGCGCTTCCTCGCTCTTCAAGTTGAGCTCCTTGGCGACGCCTCGGGGGTGGCCTTCGATGAGCTTTTCCGCTTTGCTGACCGTCCGGCTGGCGACCTCAACCCGGAAATCGGGCTGATCGAGGAGATACCTGACCAGCGGCCGGGCGACTAGACCTGCGCCCAGGATCAAGATCTTCTTCATGGATGACTCCTTTTTGGGGGGAAAATGAATTCGCGCATGTATTCGTAGTCCGGGGTGAATTCTCCCCGGAAAAGGATGGTCGCCTTCTTGAGCTCCGGAGGGAGGCCGCAGCGGTTGAAATCTGCGCGGTAATCGGCCCCGACCAGGCCAGGGATGAAAGGCATCAGGGTTTGGCTGAAAAAGATCGAAGATTCGAGGGCGATCTCGGCCGGCAAGTTATCCACGGCCATCACCGTCGGGCCCTTGCCGCTAAACCCGTTCACGGCCTTATCCTTCTCGACGTCATAGGTGAATACGGGGTGGGCCGGATCCGTGCTCTTTACGGTGCATTCTATGCTGCCATCTATATCGCAGGTGATGTCGCCGATGACTTGGAGCCTCGGAGGCTGTGTCCCCTTCCACAGCTTCCCCAATGCTTTTTTGGTGACAAAGCGTGGATACTGCGGCGCCCAGTAAATGGCATTGATGAGGACCGTAAGATAGGGAAGAAAGCCCTCGAGCACCGGCCGGTAGAATTGGGGATTGTGATAATAGTCCTGGAGGTTGAATGCCGGCCGGCCGCGCTTGGGCACGACGAGGTCCTCTTCTTTAAAGACCGACTTGTAGACCTTTTTCTCCGAGTAATGTTTCTTCTCAAAAAGGTCCTTGACCCGGCCCGGCTCCACCTCTTCGAATGGCAGGAGGTCGAAGATCTCCTGGGCGCCCTGGGATACGTGGCCGTAGCCTGTGAACCCGAAAACAAGCGGAACCAGAGAGGGGCGAAGGCCATGGTTGTGGATTTCCCAGCCGACCTTCTGGATCGCTTCCTTGGCCTCGACCAGGCTGGAATATTTTATGGTCTGCTGGATCGCCGCAAAGGGGCTTTTCGTCCCCTCCTGCGTAAGCCGCCGCCCCAGCGCCCAGAGCGTATCGATCATGCCGGCCAATCCGGCCTGGCGGCCGAAGAAGACCAGCCGGCGGCCCTTCTCGTCAAGGATCCTCTCATAATCGATCAAAGTGGCCCTCCGCTCGATCAGCCGCTTCAACATGGGCATGTTGTGGGCCTGCCCTTTGATCGTATGGGAGAAAAACACATAGGCCCGCTCATCCAGAAAGAAATCTATGGGGATCTCTTTAACCGCAAGAACGATGGAGCATGGCGACAGGTCTTCAGAGACGCTGACCCCTTCCCTCCGAAAATCCTCATCTGAAAACACCCGAATCGGAGAGGGTTGGAGGGTGATTTCCAAAGGGATCTGCCGAAGCAGCTCGCGGGCATGAACCGGGATCAAGGGGACGCGCCGCTCCCAGGGGTTCTTATCCTCACGCCGGATTCCCAGATTGATTTTCGGGGGCAATTTTCCTCCTAGGAAGGGTTGAATTATGACATAAAAAGAGGGCCTGGTCAACCTTTCCGGAGGTCGTCACTGCCCTACCCGGAGTCCGTCCTCGGAACGCTCTGGCGACCGCTCCCTTGAGAAATATTGACTCCCGAAGACGTTCTTATTAGTATTCAGGGGTGATTATTTTTTTTAACACGCTGACCGGGAAAAAGGAGGCTTTTGTTCCGATCACCTCGGGGGAGGCCAAGCTCTACACCTGCGGCCCGACGGTCTACGATTTCGCCCATGTGGGGAACTTCCGGGCCTACGTTTTCGAAGACCTCCTGAAGAGGTTTCTGCAGTTCATGGGCTGCAAGGTGACTCATGTCATGAACATCACAGACATAGACGACAAGACGATCAAGGGGGCCAAGGCCCAGGGCCTCAGCCTTGCGGAGTATACCCGGAAGTACATTGATGCTTTCTTCGCCGACCTCAAGACCCTGAACATTGCCCCCGCTGACGTCTATCCGCGGGCGACCGAACACATCCCGGACATGGTGACTATCGTCAAGCGCCTCATCCAAAAGGGTTATGCCTATAAAAAGGATGGATCCATCTATTTCAGTATCGCCAAGTTCCCGGCTTACGGGCGGCTCTCCAAGATCAGCCTGGAGGAGCTCCAACCGGGGCAAAGGGTGGACGTAGACGAATACGAGAAGGAAAGCGTCCATGATTTTGTCCTGTGGAAAGCGAAAAAAGAGGGCGAGCCATTCTGGGAAACGGAGATCGGGCCCGGCCGGCCGGGTTGGCACATCGAATGCTCGGCGATGAGCTCCAAGTACCTGGGCGAATCTTTCGACATCCACTGCGGTGGTGTGGACAACATCTTTCCCCATCATGAAAACGAGATCGCCCAATCGGAGTCCGCTTGGGGGAAAAAGTTCGTCAACTTTTGGCTCCACTGCCATCACCTTGTCCGGGACGGCGAGAAGATGTCGAAGTCCAAAGGAAACACGATCTCGATCCCGGAAATCCTCAGGATCAAAAACAACCCGGCGGCTCTCCGCTATCTCCTCCTCTCTACCCATTACCGGAAAACACTGAACTTCACCTTCAAGGCGCTCGAGGAGGCAGAGACCGCGCTGGAAAGGATCAACGAGTTCGCCGGCGAGGTTAAGTACGGCTTTTACCCCGAAGGAGAGACTCCCCAAGCCTCCCGGATCCTCAGCGAAGCCGAACAGCGCTTCGCGGCCGGACTGAGCGATGACCTCAACATCTCCAAGGCCATGACCGCCCTTTTCAACTTGATCAAGAAAGTCAACGTGGCCATTGCCCGGGGCGAGTTTAGAAGCCAGGACGCCAGGGCGGTCGACCGGTTCCTAGGCTCCATGGACCAGGTCTTGGGAATCATAAGCCCCCAAAAAAGTGTGACCGTGAGGGTCGGCCCTTTGCCCCTCAAGTCCGATGTGAAGCAGCCGCTAGTCACTGTGGCGGGCGAGACCGAACTGCCGGAAGTTACGGCTGAACAGAGGGAGCTGATCGGGCGCCGGCAAAGAGCCCGGGCCGACAAAGATTTTGCGCTGGCGGACGGGCTGCGCCGTGAACTCCTCGAGCAGGGCATCCTTCTCGAAGACACCAAGGACGGGGTCCGCTGGAAGGTCGTAGGGGTTCCGAAGAAACCGCAATGAGCGACCGGCTCGCCCTGGGCAGGTCGGGCGAGGAAGCGGCGGTCGCCTATCTGCGCAAGAAGAATTTCCGGATCGTCTGCCGGGGGTTCCGCTTTCAAAGGGGAGAGATCGACATCATCGCCTACGAGGGCGACGTCCTTGTCTTTATCGAGGTCAAGACCCGGCGGAGTTCCGATTTCGGCCCCCCAGAGGAATCCGTAACCACCCTCAAGCAGCGTCAGATCCGCCGGCTGGCTGAGGCTTACATGATGCTGAACGATCTCGGGAACGTCCCCTGCCGCTTCGACGTCATGTCGCTTTTATCTGCTGCCCAGAAGGGATATCGCATCCGTCATCTGCGGGCTGCTTTCTGACCACCGGGATCATCACTTTCCCATCCGGCATCAGTGGGCTGATCCGCAATAAATATTCCGGCTGGAATTCAAAAAGAGTAAGTCACTCCGAAGAGGAAGCTGCGGCCGGGTTCCCTCACCGACTCCGGGTCGGGCCTGGCCAGATACGACTCGTTGAAAACATTGGAGACCAAGAAATTGAGCTGCCAGGCGGGCCCAATCAAGTAGGACACTGCAAAATCGAAATATTGAGTCGAGGGGATGGCGATCTCGGCCGGCCCCGGGTCGGCCTTCTCCCGTTGCCAGGTCCCTTCGACTTCAAGTGACAGCTGGCCGACCCAACCGCGCCCGCCGAGATGAAGTCTCTGCGGAGGGATGTCGTTTAGAGGGGCACCGGTCTTCAGGCTTTTCCCCTCGAGCAAAGCCAGGTTCCCGAACAGACTGAATCCCGGCCAGGGAAAATACTCCCATTCGAGTTCAAGACCCCGGATCCTCCCCTTCTCGATGTTGGCGTACGTATACGTCCTCTCTGCGACCTGATACCGCTCGATCATATCTTTGATCTCATAGGTAAACCCGTACAGCCCGATGAACACGCGGCGCTCGATGAGCTTGAGGCCGCCGTCGACGTTAAAGCTGGATTCAGGGATCAGCTCGGGATTGGCGATGATGAAACCGCGTCCCGTTATGCCGGAGTAGAAGAGCTCATTCAAGTCGGGGACACGGAAGGCCCGGGCCACGTTTGCGAACAGAGTCAGAGAATCCGCGAGCTTGACCGAGGCCGCCGTGAATCCGGTCACCGCCCCGTCGCTGTACCGGGTGACATCCTCTCTGCCGCCAGGATTCGCCCGGCTGCGGAGATCATCCAGGCGGAGTCCGGCTGCCAGGTCAAGACCGGCGATCCCGTTGTAGTCGCCGGAGATGAAAAGGCCGATGTCCCGCCTGTTCCCTTGGGTATAGGGATGCTCTTCGAAGGTCCTGATGACCTCACCCTGGGGGCCGAGCGACTTGTCCGTATTGACAGCGTCGGCGCCGTTTCGGCCATACCAGTCCAGCCCCGCGGTGAGCCGGAAATGAGAGGCCAGCATTTTGTCGAAAGACAACTGCATTCCATAGTCGGTGCTGTCGGTTTTGCTGTAGGATTCCTTGGTCTTATAGGTCGTCACCGAGTCCGTCCGGGTCTCCAAGAAGTTGGGGTTGGCAAAAACATGCAAGGAGAGAACCCCTTCTCCCCAGACCTGTTTCTCCTTCCAGTAGAACTGAAGGAGGTTTTGGTCCTCGCGGGGGTACCATGTCGGTTTGGCCGGGCCGTCCCGGTTGGGCTTCCCGATCTTGCGGCCCCGGGCCAAGAGGAAGCTCCCCGAGACCTCCCTTTTGTCGGTCTGGTGCCGGATCTTCCCGAGCAGGCTTGCCTGGGAGTAACGGGACTGGAGGACCTCGGCTTCAGGAGACCGGTAATCTTCCGCATCGACCCCTTGAAAGGAGAAATAATAACCGAGAGATTCGGGTCCCCCGGCCAAGGAGATTCCCGCGCCCTTTTCCTGATTGACCGAGCCGAACCGGGTATTGACCCTTCCCCGGAGTCCTTCCCCGCTGCCGGGCTCCCGGGTCAGGATATGGACGACGCCGCCGATCGCATCAGAGCCATAGAAAACAGAAGATGGGCTGCGCAAGACCTCGATACGCCCAATATCCTCAGGGCTGATAAACGAGGCGCCGGGCCCGGTCCGCCTGTCGCTGGAAAGGCGCGCATCATCGACCATGAGGAGCACCCGACGCCGGGACAGGCCGCGGATGGAAGGGACGAGAGAGAAACCGCCCGACCCGAGCTCGGCTACTCCGGGCAGGTTGTCCACCGCTTCCGCGATGTTAGGGGCCATCGCCCGCTGGATTGTCTCGGAAGAGAGGACCGTGCTGGCAGCGGGGATGTCGGCCGCCGGCTCGGGATGTCTCATCGCCGTTACCACGACTTCCTCGCGCTGCCGGATATAAGGGACGAGCGTGATGATCAGCGGGCGCTCCTGGGCCTTGGCCTGGAAGTCAAGAACTTCTTCCATGTAATCCGGGTGGATGATGCTGAGAGTCACTTTTTCCGCCTGGGGAAGGACCAGTGAAAACCGGCCGTCCTCCCCAGTGACGGCCTTGAGGCCGCTGGCCCGATGAAAGACCACGGCCGCGGCCACCGGCTTGCCCTGTGTGCTTATGACGCGGCCCTTCCATTCGGCACCCGAGCCTAGAAGCGCGAAGGCGACGACCGCTGAAATGATCAGGGCGGCTTTTCTCACGGCAGCCTTGATTCCCTAGAGGATGGCCGGCTCTTTTTTCGTGGGATCTTTATCACAGCCGACTTGTCCGGCGTGTTCTTATGGAGCTCGGATATGCTCTTCTTGAGCAACGGATGGACGGCCCTGGGGGCGATCTCGAGAAGAGGAACCAAAACGAAATTCCGTTCGGCCATCCGGGGATGAGGGACGGACAGCTCCCGGGTCTTGACGAGGCAGCCTTCTGCCATAAGGATATCGATATCGATCGCCCGCGGCCGATTCCTGCGGGCGGGCCGGCGTCCCAGCGCCCTCTCTATCGTCTTTATCAAGGCGAGAAGTTCCGCGGGTTCCAGGTCCGCGCTCACCTCAACAACTCGATTGTGGAACCAGGGTTGGGCCGCAAAACCGACCGGCTGGGTGCGGTAGAGCGAAGAGGACCGGAGGACCTTCACTTTGGCCTTTTTCAACGCCGCCAGGGCGCGGGCGATATTGGCCCGCCGGTCGCCGACGTTGCTGCCGAGGCTCAAGAAATACCGCATCGCCGCCTCATTCAAGAGACCGACCCATCATAGCATCGCATCCTGCTCATCTCAAAAGAAAATCGCTCAAAGCGAATGGATATAATAGAAGTTTTTGAGATCCTCTATTTCCACCGGGTCCTTCCGGAATTCCAGCATCCCGGCGTTTTCCCGATGTCTGGCCAGGCGCCTGGCCTCCCGGAAATAGGCGGCCCGGAAAAAGGCCTTGCGGGAGAGGTCCGCGGACCGCGTCCGAAAATCGCTCTCCAGCGAGAGGTCGGGTCCTTTCTCCCGAAAGCCAAGGTGCCGCCATTCCCCGGTCCGCCAGTCGAAGCCATAATCGCACAGGAAGCGGTCTCCGAAAGCCGCCACGAACCCAACGGCCTTCGCCAGGAAATTGATGTCGTTCCCGTCAAAAGTATAGTGGATGTTGATACGCACCCAGCCCGGCTTGATCCCCTGCCAGCCTCGGCCGATGTGGCGCCGCAGGCGGCCCGAGGTCTCCGCGTCGATGCCGAGGAGAAGATGTCCGTATGGACCGGCGCAGCTGCACCCCGCGCGCGACTGGATGCCGAATAGATCGTTGAGCAGTTTGGTGACGAATTTTGGATGGAGGATCCTGTCCTTATGCGCGATGTTGAACGAGACAATGGGGGTAAGGTCGGGCGCGGAATAGCGGCCGACAAGCCGGATCCCCGGGATCTCTCGCAGCCGGCCCAAGAAACGGGCCAGGTTTTCCTTCTCGATCTTTTCGATCCTGGCTGCCCCGATCCTGTCTTTGACTTCCATGGCCAGAGCGGCTTTGATGGTCTGGAGGATAGGCGGAGTCCCGGCCGTTTCCCGGATCTCGATGTCTTCCGCGTAATCTTGGCTGTCGAAGCCGACATAGACGACTGTCCCTCCCCCTGCCGTCGTCGGCGGAAGGTCCCTTCTGTAGAGATGTTCGTGCATCACCAGGATGCCGCTGCTCCCCGGCCCTCCCAGGAACTTGTGCGGAGAGAAGAAAATGGCATCGAAGTAGGACTTACTATCCCTATTCATATCGATCTCGGCATAGGGGGCTACGGCAGCATAATCGAAGAACACTGGGACGTCGTGCCGGTGACAAATCCGGGCAACATCATAGACAGGGGTTTTAACCCCGGTGATGTTGGACCCGGCCGAGAACGACCCGAACTTGACCCGGCCCCTGAACTTGGAAGAGGAGACTTTCTCCTCCAGGTCGGCCAGGTCCAGCCCGCCTCGCCCGCTCAAGCGGACGACCACGACTTCGGCCAAGGACTCTCTCCACATCAACTCATTGGTATGGTGTTCGTAAGGGCCTATGAAGACAACCGGCTTTTTGACCTTGGTCAGAGACCGGCCCAGCCTCTCTTTTGTCAGCGGGGGGATGGATACTCCGATGATCTCCTGGAGCTTCTTCAGGGCTCCTGTCGAGCCGGAGCCCGCGGGGAAGATTTTCCCGTGCTCTCCGGCATTGACGAACTTCTTGATCCGCGCCTCCGCCTGGTGGTACAGACCTGTCAGGTACTTCCCGGAATAATCGTCTTCGGTGTGGGTATTCGCATAGGACTCTTGGATGCGGAGGAGCTTCTGCTCGATGAAGCGCAGCCCGCGACCAGAAGCGGTGTAATCGGCATAGAACATATTCCTTGATCCGTAAGGGGTCTCGAACAACAGGTCATTCCCCAGGATCTGTTTTTTGATGAACTCCAAGTAGGGCTGTCTCATTCCGGACCCTTTCTCGCCAGGACGGAGTTGAGGACATATAGGCTGCCTGTCCGGCCGTCTCGGCGAAGTCCCATTCTAGCACGTTTATTGAAAACACGACGGCCTTTGGTATAATCGGGAGTCCGTCCATGAGTCCTTTACTCCGCCTCCTCGAGAACGAGATCCAACTCTGCGCTCTTTCCTTTCTGGTGATCGTCTATGTCTTTCGGATCCTCTGGATCCTGCGCTTCAGGCCGTACCGGGAAAGGACTCAGCTCGCCGGCAGCGAAAGAAGGGGGATTACCTATTCCCTCCTGAACATATCCATGCCCTGGTCGATGGAATCCGTGCGCATGAATCGGGGCTTCTATCTCCAGTTCGTCATATTTCACCTGGGCGTGGCCGCCGCTATCGCCGCCACCTTTATCATACCCTACAGCCCTGAGGTCTTCCGAGTAAGGGCGGTGGTCCTGTTATTCCAGGTCATCATAAGCGCAGCCCTTGTGGTTGGCCTAATGAGGCTCAGCCGGCGCCTGCGCAACCCCGCCGTCCGCCTGATCAGCACGCCGGACGACTATTTCTCCCTGCTCCTAATGATCGTCTATTTCGGCGCCGCGATCCTGGCCTTCCCCAACCGCTATTCATCGGCCGAGTGGCCCCTAATCCTCTTCTTTGGACTGACCGCCTTCTTCCTTGTCTATGTACCTTTCAGCAAGATCTCGCACTATCTTTACTACCCTTTCGCTCGTTACCTTTTAGGAAAGACGCTGGGGCATAGGGGCGTCTTACCTCCAAAGGGAACAAAGGAGGGAACAGACTTTGGCCCGCTCGAAAAATGAGCCGCCGCCGGCCGTGAGGTCGCCCTTGGAGACAAAGTCTCAAGACAGGGCGCGCGCCGATAACCTGGTTTCGGTCGCCGAAGGGCGGCTCAAGCTCTATGACCCCCAGGCCGATAACATCCAGAAATTCCTCGACCTCCTGGGACAGAGGATCAACCGACCGCTGGCTCTATCCTTTGCCGCCTGCGTCCATTGCGGCCTCTGCGCTGAATCCTGCCACTATGCCCTCGCCCGCCCCAACGACCCGACCATGACGCCGGCCTACAAGGCCGACCAAATCCGCCGCATCTTCAAACGCCACAAGGATTGGACCGGACGTATCGTTCCCTGGTGGGTCCACGCCCGCTATCCCAAAGACGACGAGGAGCTCAACTTCCTAAAGAATATCGTTTTTGGGACCTGCAGCGCCTGCCGCCGCTGTACGCTCAACTGCCCCATGGGCGTGGATACGGCCGCTTTGATCCGCTTCACCCGCGGTTTACTCACCGAGCTCGGCATCGTTCCCGAGGGCATCTTCAATGTGAATCGAGACCAGTGGGAGACCGGCAACCAGATGGCGGTTACAGAGGAGGAGTATCTGCAGACGATCGCCTGGGTCCGGGACGAGCTGGAGTCTGAGACCAAGATCCGGGGGATCGAGATCCCGGTCGACCGGCCGGACTGCGATTTCTTGTATGTCATCAACCCGAGGGAGATCAAGTTTGACCCCCGCTCGCTCGCCGACGCCGCCAGGATCTTCCACTTCGCCAGGGAAAAGTGGACATTGCCTAAATGGGGTTGGGATATGACCAATTTTGGGCTTTTCTCCGGGGATGACCGCCTCGGCGCTTACGTCGCAGAGAACGTCTACCAAGCCGCCGCCCGGCTTCGCGCCCGGCGGATCGTCATCTCAGAATGCGGCCATGGCTATCGTTCCACGCGCTGGGAAGGGTATAACTGGGCCGGCCACGACCAGTCGCTGCCGACGGAATCTGTGATCATGACCTTGGTCCGCTATCTCAGGCAGGGACGGATCCAGGTCAACCCCGCCAGGAACCCTGAGCCTGTCACTTTCCACGATTCCTGCAATATCGCCCGCTCGGGTGACCTCGTCGAGGAACCCCGCTGGGTCCTCCGCCGGGTCTGTGCCGATTTTCGAGAGATGGAACCTCACGGCCGGGAGAATTTTTGTTGCACAGGGGGAAGCGGCCTTCTGTCTACACCCGAATACCGGCCTCTGCGCCTCGAAGCGGCCAAGATAAAAGCCGGGCAGCTCCGGGCTACGGGCGCCAGGCTCGTCTGCACGATGTGCCACAACTGTGTCGACGGCCTGGGGGATGTCATCAAGCACTACAAGCTGGACCTGAGAGTGGTTCAGGTCCTGGAGCTTGTCTCCAGAGCGCTGACCGATGCGGATGTCAAAGGTTGAGGCCTGGCGTCTGAAAGAGCTGTCCATACTGCTGGATGAGCTCATCTTCATCCTTAATTTGGGAAGAAATCGTGAATGGGCTGGAGTGTTCGCCCACTTCGGCCGCGAATTGGTCCTCCTCGGTTCGGTCGAATCGACGGATGACAGGTACCTGCGCAGTCTAGTCGGCAGCATGAAGTTATGCCTCGACTCCGGCAGCGGCTTCTCCCGGCTCGTCCTTGAGGGTCAGGAATCCGCTGAAGACGGCGCTCTCAACCTGAAGTTCAGCCAGCTCAGAGAGGCCCTGGTCATTGCGGTAGAGGAAATCGGAGAGATGCTGGCTGAATTCGTGAACTAGTGCTCAGGCGCGCCACAAACCGAACCGCTTGAGGGCCCGCAACACGGCCAGTGTCACCCAAAGATGGTCCTCCAGGGCGGCCTTTTTGCTCCCGCACTCCCAGAAACCCTGGCTATTCTGTTTCTTCTGGAGCCAGGCGAGCCCTTTTTGGATGGTCTCATTCTCGGCGCTGAAGCCGACCTTGGCAAGGGAATCCAGACTGCCCAGGAGGTCGGTATTCCAGAAAGGATAGCAGATCTGTTCCCAATCGGAGGGGAAGGTCTTGTCTTCGTAGACCTCGTCGCAGAAGAAGCAGCTCAGGAGCTTCTCCCCTGCCTGCCAGGCTTCCTTGCTGCCCTTCCAGGTCGGAGACTCGGCAAAGGCCCTCAAGACCATGCCTGTAACATGATGGGAAAAGGGCTGCGACTTGCGCGGCTTAAAGGGCTGCCCCCTGGGGTTGGTCCAATTAGGCGTAGAGGGCTTGCCGGCGCTTTGAGACGGCCGAGGATGATAAAGCGCCCAGCCACCATCCTTCTGCCGATTGTTCAAAATCCAGCGAAATCCCTTCTGCACGCGGCGGTCCCTATCCAACCCGTACAGGCAGAGAAGCTCCAAGCTTAGGGCGTGGAATGTCGGAGTGTAGACGTTGAGTACCGTCCCGCGGAAGTCCCCTTCCTTGGACTGCAGGGAGAACAGGAAATCGAGGGAGCGCTGGATACCCTCTTCCCCAGCTGAACATCCATAGTCATAGAGACGGTACAAGTTTCTCAGAGTATCAACACGGTAGAGCGTCCGTTCCCAGTAAAGGGGCGTATCCGAACGCTTCTCCCACCAGCTTCCGTCCGGCTTCTGTGTTTGCAGGATGCGGACGCGGGCCGCGAACTTGCGCATGTTCTTGCTTTCGCGGTCAATGGGGACGCTAAGGATATCTCTCTTTAGCCAGAAAAGGATGGGGAGGCTGCCTCTGGCCAGGAGGAACTCGATCGCTTTAGCCGTATTGAATTTCATCATCAGCGGGATTTGGTATCCGGGCGCGAAAAAATGATCGGTCGTGACCGGGGCGGCAAAAAATCAGTGCCCAACGGGGCATTGGGTGCGAATTTGTCCACGGGCGCAGACTCATATTCTAGTCCAAAACAGCCGATCCTGTCAATCGAT
>DAIPLF010000271.1:0-3906 GCA_036769375.1 Candidatus Aminicenantota bacterium
CCGGCCTCGTCGCCGGCGGATTGCTGGCTTTCACGCTGTCCATCGACGACTTCGTCATTACGTTTTTTGTCGCCGGGCCCGGGTCGACGACCCTTCCCATCCGGGTCTACAGCATGATCAAGTTCGGGTCGCCGCCCCTGATCAACGCTCTCTCTACGATCCTGCTCGCCGTCACCTTCACGGCAGTGGCCGCAAGCCAGAGGCTCTCCCGGACGAAACGCTAGGGAGTCAAGATGAACAATAGGTTGAGCTGGAGATCGATAGCCTCTTGGATGGCCGCCGTCTTTGGCTGTGTGGGAATCGCCGTCTTTACCGTCCACTGCGGCAAAACCAAACCGCTCTTGCATATCTATACCTGGGCCGATTATTTCAAGCCGGCCCTCGTCGCCCGGTTCGAAAGAGAAAACGGCTGCCGGGTCATCATCGACACCTATGATTCCAACGAGACGATGTATGCCAAGATCAAAGCCGGGGCCGGAGGGTATGACCTTTTGACGCCGACGAGCTACATGGTCAGCCTGATGAACTCCCAGGGGATGGTCCGGAAGCTCGACCATGGGCTGCTCCCCAACTTGGTCCATATCGATCCTGAATATCTGACCCTGGCCATCGACAAAACCATGGACCACTCGGTGCCCTACATGATCGTCAACACGGTCATCGCTTATCTCGGAAGCCGGGTCAAGGATTTCGAGCCGTCCTGGGCCATGTTCGACCGGAGCGACCTGAAAGGCCGGATGACCATGCTCAACGACATGCGGGAGACGATCGGCGCCGGGCTCAAGTTCCTGGGCTACAGCCTCAACACGACGGAGGAAAGCGAGCTCGCCGCCGCCAAAGAAGTGGTCCTCCGCTGGAAGAAAAACATCGCCAAGTACGAGAACGAGCAGTACAAGACTGGCGTCGCCTCGGGGGAATTCCTCCTCGTCCAGGGCTACAGTGGGGATATCCTCCAAGTGCAGCAGGAAAACCCCGATGTCCTATTTGCCGTGCCCCGCGAGGGAACGACGATCTCGGTAGACGACTTGATCATCCCCGAGGGCGCCAAAGAAATCGGCCTGGCCCACGCCTTCATCAACTTCCTCCACGGCCCAGGCGTGGCGGCGGAGAATATCGCCTTCCTCAAGTATCTCTGTCCCAACCAGGATGCCTACGCGCTGCTGAGTGAAGACCTGAGGAACAATCCGGGTATTTTCCTGGACCCCGAGATCAGGGCCAAGAGCGAGATCATCGCCGACTTGGGTGAATCGCTCGCCCTTTACATCAAGACCTGGGACGAGATCAAGGCCGCCAAATAGGCGGACGCCGGGCCTATTCCAAGGCGATCCTCTTTTTGCTCAGAGCCATCGGGTCGTCGCTTTTACCCAAAGGCCGGATGAGGAAGCGAAAAGTATAGTCCTGTGGGGAGAGCGTATACTCGAGGTGAGGGCGTGCCCCCCAGGAATCATCGCCGCCGACTCCCATCTGCTTCAGGTCGATGTTGAGCTCGACGAAGTCCCGCTCGACGAGATCCGTGATCGGCTTCCAGCCCCGCTTCTCCGGCGTCAGGTCTTCGATGGCATAAGGGAGAGCTGAAAACCCGACAAGGTCCATCCCGACGAAGGCCAATCCCCTTCCCTGGCCATCACGGAGAGCCACCCAGCGAACATCCATCTTATAGCCGTTCTCCTGAAGGCTGGGATAGGGAGTCAACTGTTCTTGGACCGTGCTCCTGTAGACCCCGACAAAGGCGCTCGTATTCCGGTCGCAGTAGTTTTCGTGGGGCCCTCGACCGTACCACTTGACGCGCCCATAAGCCTTAGGCAGGCGCAGCCTCATCCCGAAACGGGGAAGTTCCGGCAGGTCCTTCTTCCCGATCCGGATCCGGTTCTCGACGATGACCTCTCCGCTTCCGAGCACGGTATAGGTCGTCTCGTGCTTGGCCTTGACGTCCGGGAGGTCGAACCGGGCGAGTAGCCTGACGGCAGCCTCACCTATCGGCTCGACGACAAAGCTCTCAAGGGTTCGGCTGGCGCTGGCTTTCTGCCAGGGTGCGCACCGAGCGGGCATCCCGTTGCCGACATCGTTGTCCGTGGGGGCCCGCCAAAAGTTGGGCCATGGTCCGGCGACGATGAGTTCGGCTCCCTGGAAACGATACGAGGAGATGGTCCCCTTGGCCCTGTCAAAGTGGACCTCGAACTCCGGGCCCGAGAGGACAACCCCTTTCTCGGTTTCAGACCTCCTCAGAGGAGGCAGGCTCCTGAGGTCAGCCGCGGGGGCCGCTTCATAAAAAGGCAGTTTAAACTGTTCGGCGGCTATCTCGTGTCCTTTCGGCGCCCAGGGGAGGTCGTCCAAGAGGCGGACGCTCAGCCGCAGCCAGTACTCCGCTCCAGGCTGAACCTTCGGCTTCACGAAGGGGACCGTTACCACCCGGCTCTCCCGCGGCCCGATGTCCAATCGGTCCAAATCTCCAGCTCCGACCTCGGTCCCATCTTCGGTCAACGACCAGCGGAATTCATACCCCATGAGGTTGGTGAAAAAGAATTTGTTGACGACTTCGACTTTCCCGGAAGCCAGGTCGACGGGCTTGAAGCCGATGTCCTGATAGACCTTCTTGACCTCGTAGGCTTTTGGTGTCATCGCCCGGTCAGAGAAAAGGATCCCGTCGCTGCAGAAGCTCTCCTCCTTGCGGCCGGGGTCGAAATCATTGGCGCAGCCGAAATAGGAGCGGCCGTCCGGGAGCCTCTTCTGTACGCCCTGGTCCATCCAATCCCAGATCGAACCTCCCTGGAGCTGGGGATAGCGCTCGATCGCGTCCCAGTAATCCTGCAGGTTGCCCAGCGAATTGCCCATGGCGTGGGCGTATTCGCACAGGATCAACGGGCGGTGCTGTTTCTGCTTGGCATAGGCGACGATCTCCTCGATCCTGGAGTACATCGGGCAGTAGACATCGGTGTGCGGCCGGAGTTCGGCCCGCTCGTAGTGGACCGGGCGGGAGGGATCGCGGCGATGGATCCACTCGCTCCCCGCCTCAAAGTTCGTGCCGTCGCCCGCCTCGTTCCCCATGGACCAGATGATGACCGAGGGATGGTTCTTATCCCGCTCGACCATCCGGACCATCCGGTCGAGGTGGGCTTTTTTCCATTCGGGCCGGTTGGCCAGGGTGACCTCGGGGGCATAGCCCATGCCGTGAGATTCGATGTTGGCTTCGTCGATGACGTAGATCCCGTATCTGTCGCAGAGCTCATACCATTGGGGATCGTTGGGATAGTGAGAGGTCCGGACGGTATTGATGTTGAGCTGCTTCATCAGCAGGATATCCCGGATCATGGATTCCCGGGTCACATAGTGAGCAGTTATCGGGTCATGTTCGTGCCGGTTGACGCCCTTGATCAAGATCGGCCGGCCGTTCAGGAGGAGTTGCCCGCCCTCGACCTCGAGCTTGCGGAAGCCGAACTTGGCGCTCTCGAGCTCGACCAGCCGTCCCTCAGCATCTTTCAAGGCGAGTATGACCGTATACAGGTTGGGGTGCTCGGCCGACCACTTATGCGGGTTCGGAAGGGACAACCCCAGCAGAAGGATGCTCTCGGCTCCGGGCGCGATATAGGGGCTGGTTTCCTTGACCAGACTCTGGACGCCTGCGGCCTGGACAGCGGGATCGAGAAGTGTCACCTCGAGGCTGTGGTCTATTGCGGCCGCCCGCCCCGAGTTATGGACCCAAGCTTTCACCCGCAATACGGCGTCTCGGTAATCGCTGTCCAGATCCGCCTTGATCTCGAAATCCCGGATATGGACGGGAGGCGTCGAGAAGAGATAGACGTTGCGGAAGATCCCGCTCAGCCGCCAGTAGTCCTGGCATTCGAGGTAGGAGCCGTCCGACCATTGATAGACCTCGGCGGCGAGGATGTTGCGGCCGGGACGGAGCAG
>DAIPLF010000272.1:0-3897 GCA_036769375.1 Candidatus Aminicenantota bacterium
ACCAGGGTCCTGGCCGGGGAAGAAAATACCAAGAAACAGCAGATCCTCCGGATCGACAAGGAGGCCTTGGTCCCCGAGAATGTCCGCCTGAAGAAAAGGCTCATCGGGATGCTCAAGTACATCGCTGTCGGTGCCGAAGCTTTGCTTATCTCCGACTACAATTATTTGGCCGTCCAAGAGGAGATATTTGCGGCCGCGCTGCCCGCCTTCAAGAAGGCCAGAAGGCCGGTCACTCTCGACAGCCGCTATCGACTGCTGCATTTCCAGGGGATCACGGCGGCCACGCCGAACGAACCCGAGGTCGAGGGGGCTGTCCACATCGAGCTCAACGACAATCTCGTGCTCCTCAAGAGAGCAGGCGATCTCCTCCTCAAGAACCTGCGGTCCGCGGCCCTTCTCATCACCCGGGGGTCGAGGGGCATGGCTTTATTCGAGAGGGGCAAACAGCCTTTTCTCATCCCCGTGCACGGTCCGACCGACATTGTCGATGTCACAGGGGCAGGAGATACGGTGATCAGCGTTTTCACCCTGGCCCTCGCCTGCGGGGCGAGTTTTCGAGAGGCCACCATCCTGGCCAACCATGCCGGCGGCATCGTCGTCATGAAAAAGGGCACGGCGACGCTCTCCCCTGCCGAACTCAAGGCTTCCCTCTCTGGGTAAATTGGGCAAATTCAAACCGCTTTCTGAACTCCGGCGGACGATAGCGGCGGAAAAGGCCAGGGGCAAGACAATCGTCCTGGCCAACGGCTGCTTTGACCTTTTCCATGTCGGACATATCCGCTACCTCCGGGCAGCCAGGGCGAAGGGAGACGTTCTCGTCGTCGCCATCAACAGCGATTCCTCGGTCCGGAAGCTCAAAGGCAAAGGCAGGCCCATTCTTCCGCAGAGGGAGCGGGCCGAGATCCTGGCTGCATTCTCCTTTGTCGATTATGTGACGGCCTTTAGCGAACCCACCGTCACCAGAGTCCTGTTGGCCTTGAGGCCGGATGTCCATGTCAAGGGATCGGACTACAGCCGAGACACGGTCCCTGAAAAGGACACGGTCAAGAGCTACGGCGGGCGGGTGGCCATCGTCGGCGGACCCAAGATCCGCGACACTTCGCAAGTCATCCGCGATATCGCCGCCGGCATGTCCAAGGAAATTCGAAAAGGCTAATATGGACCGGATCCTGATCGTCCGTTTGAGCTCCCTCGGAGATATCGTCCATACTCTCCCGGCCTTTGCCTCTCTCCGCCGGGGCTTTCCCGGGGCGAAAATCCGCTGGGCGGTGGAAGAAAAAGGCAAAGAGATCCTCGACCTCGTCCCCGGGATCGATGAGGTAGCCGTGATCGACAAGAGAAAATGGCTGCGCGCCGCCCGCGGGATCAAGGACCGCGATCAGATCGCGCTGGATTTCCAAGGTCTGGTCAAATCGGCCCTGCTGGCCTATCTTTCCCGGTCCAGACGACGCCTCGGGTTCTCCAGGGAAAACCTTAAGGAGCCCCTGGCTTCTCTTTTCTACACCGAACGTCTCTCGCCCATTCCAGAAGAGGAAGGCCACGTCATCAGCAAGAATCTCAAGCTCCTCCAAGTTCTGGGCATCAGCGACGCCCGGTTCGATTTCCCCCTGGAGATCCCGGCCGGGGTTATCCAGTCGGTCCGCTCCAAGCTCGCGGCGGCCGGGTGGCAAGAAAACCTTAAGGTCATTGTCTATAACATCGGGGCCGCCTGGGAGTCAAAGCGGTGGTTCCCCGAAAAATGGATTGAGATGATCGGGAAAGTCCATCTTCCGGACGCCTTTCCCCTCCTTCTCTGGGGGAACGAGGTGGAAAAGAAGCTCGCCGAGGCAGTCGCCGGGAAGACCGGAGTCCGCGTCGGCCCTGACCTGTCCATCAAGGAGGTCATCGCCCTGCTGCGAATGGCCTCGCTTCTGGTCAGTGGAGATACCTTTGCCCTGCAGGCGGCCTGCGCGCTTGACCTGCCCGTGGTCGCTCTTTTCGGGCCGACCAATCCCCGCCGCAACGGGCCTTTCCAGGGGCGCGATAGGGTGATTTATAAGGCGTTGGACTGCAGCCCCTGCTATAAGCATGAATGCTCCAACCTCAAATGCCTTCAAGCCATCTCGGCTGAAGAGGTGTCCGCTGCGGTGGGCGAACTGTGGGGAAGTCATGGCTAAGGCGCGTTGGCAGGAAATCCTGAACAGGCTCCGGGTCCGGAGCGGCCTCTTTCTCGCGGTGGCCGTAGTTCTTCTCGCCCGTCCCACCTGGACGTCCATTTTCCTGGGTGTCCTGATCTCCTTACTCGGCCTGGCCGTCAGGGCCTGGGCGTCAGGCCACCTGATCAAGGAAAAAGCGCTGGCCGTGTCGGGACCCTACCGCTATTCGCGAAACCCGCTCTATGTCGGGAATTTCCTCCTGGGAATTGGCATCGTCGTCGGGGCGCGCTCCTGGTGGGTGCTGGGCCTTTTCATCATTTATTATGGAGTTTTTTATCCCCTGATCATCCGCCGGGAAAGGGACCGGATGAGAGAGCTTTTTCCCCAGCAATACGAAGAATACAGGAAAAAAGTGCCGCTCTTTTTCCCGTCCGTTAGGAAGCACCTCCCGGCCAAAGGCAAATTCAGCTGGTCCCTGTACAGGCAAAACAAGGAGTATCGGGCTCTGCAGGGAACAGTCCTGATCTGGCTGGTCCTCGCTGCCAAGCTTTTTATATTGAACCGCTGAGAGCGCTCTGCTATATTCTGGCCTGTGCCGACTCCGCAAAGGATCAAGAGGGTCAAGCGTCTCCTGTCGCTGCGCCAACCGGACTTGAGGGTCGTCCTCGAAGGGGTGACCATCGCCCATAACGCCAGCGCCGTCATCCGCACCTGCGATGCGGCCGGAATCCTCCACCTTGATCTGGTCTCCCCAAACCCGGATCTTCTGGGCATTAACAAGGCCATCTCCACGCGGGCGGAAAAATGGGTCGATGTGCACCTTTACGATTCTGTCGGGGCATGCTTGTCGCCTCTGAAGAAAGCGGGGTTCAAGGTGGCGGTCACCCATCTCGAAAGAGACTCCCTCCCCTACACCGAGCTGGACTACACTCAGCCATTGGCCCTCGTGTTTGGCAGCGAATCCGGAGGAGTCTCTCGGGAAGCGCGCGAGCTCGCCGATTGCCGGATCCAAATCCCGATGCTGGGGATGGTCCAGAGTCTCAATCTATCGGTGTCCGTCGGCGTCATCCTCTACGAAGCGATGAAGCAGAGGCGGGCCCGCGGGTTTTATGACCGGAGGAGGCTCGGCGATAAGGAATTCGAAACCTACTTGAGGAAATGGCTTTCCTCCGGGCCGGAGGACGATGACCGAACTGAATAAAAAAAAGGGGCCTTCCCTTCCGGGAAGACCCCCGAGAAATGGAGACAAGAGCTTAGCGCTCAGTCACTTCCATCACTAAGCCCGATAAATGATCCTGTTCCTGCCGGAGAGCAGTCTTCTCAGCTTATCCTTGCCCTTGCTCTCCTCGAAGAGCTTCTTTGCCTTGGCGGCGGAATCCTCGGACTTATCAAGCAGCTCTTCATTGAGCTTCTTCAGCCTTTGGCGGTAGGTTTCACCGTATTGTTCATAGGCCTTGCTCGACCGGTCGTACTCCCTCTGCAGTTCTCGCGTCATATCCCCCCAGGCTTCCCTGTCGGGGCCCGTAGGAAAGAAATTTGAAAGGCTCGGGCCTTCCTCCTCCGCAACCTCGACCTCCACGCTCATGGGCTTCTTATCCCGGATGATATCGAGCTTCACTTTATCGCCTTTTTTCTTGTCCTGGATGAGCTCGCTCAAGGCGACGACGGTCGTCACCTTCTTTCCGTCGACACGCACGACCACATCACCGACCTTGAGCCCCGCCTTCTCCGCTGGCCCGTCTTTGGTCAGCCGGTTGATGAG
>DAIPLF010000273.1:0-3881 GCA_036769375.1 Candidatus Aminicenantota bacterium
CCGGCAAAAACGCGTCCGGCCTTCTTCAGGATCGATGTTCTTTTCTCGGGCGACATGGTGCATTTACTCCAGGAAAAGGATTCTTCTCCAGCCATTAAACCCCGAATCGCCTCCCACTTCAAGGACCTATCAAAGCCCATC
Source organism: Candidatus Aminicenantota bacterium (assembly GCA_036769375.1). Taxonomy (GTDB): domain Bacteria; phylum Acidobacteriota; class Aminicenantia; order Aminicenantales; family UBA8522; genus UBA8522. Next base: position 142 of record DAIPLF010000273.1, read on the forward strand.
CTCTTTAGCTTAAAAGGCGAAGGGTGTGGGTGAGGAAGTCCTGCCTCGGCTTGACAGGTGTTCTGCGGGAGTGATAAGAGCGGAATAATAAAGTCATGGCTGACGAAGACAGAGCCGGGGAACTGCGGCGGGGGTTCCCCTTGGCCAGGGAGCGTGACGCCCAGGCGTTGGAGGCCGAGCGGGTCTATCTCCGGGAGGTCAATGGCCGCCCTGGTCTGCTCCGCCGCTGGCAGGGCTACTGGAAGCTGACCGGCCCTGGCTGGCTTCAAAGCGCCATTACCCTGGGGGCAGGCTCGGCCGGCTCGACAATTCTCGCGGGCGCGGCTTTCGGCTACAAACTGCTCTGGGTCAGCCCCCTGGCCATGTTTCTGGGCGTCGTCGTCTTTTCCGCGATCGGCCGGCAAACCCTTCTCACTCACGCCCGGCCCTACGAAGTCTTCTGGAAACGGCTCCATCCCGGTCTGGCCCTTTTTTGGGGCCTGGCGGTCTTTGTGTCTTCGATCGTCTGGCAATTCCCGCAGTACTCGCTCGGCACGGAGGTCCTCAAGGATATCCTCTCGGTCGCCGGCCTCTCGGTCCCCAGGCTACCCATCGTTCTCGTCCTGCTCGCGGCCTCGACCGCCGTCTGCTGGAGCTATGGCCGCGGCAGCCGCCAGGCCCTGCGGACCTTCGAACAGACGCTTAAGTACATGCTCTTCTTTATGGTGGGCGCTTTCTTCCTGGTCGTCATCAAGACCGGCATCGACTTCAAGGCCCTGCTCGGCGGCCTTTTTGGGTTTCACATCCCGGAAACGAAGGAAGGAGTCTCGCTGGTCCTCGGCCAGCTCGGCGCCGCCGTCGGCGTCAACATGACTTTTCTCTTTCCTTATACGCTGCTGGCGCGCGGGTGGGGCAGAGAACACCTCCGCCTCAAAAACTTCGACCTCTCCGTCTCCATGTTTCTGCCGTTCGTCCTGGCCACGAGCTTCGTCACCATCGCCTGCGCCAATACGCTTTACGCGCGGGGGATCCAGGTCCGCGGAGCGGTGGACGCCGCCCACGCTCTGGAGCCTCTCATCGGGCTCACCCTCGGCCGGGTCGTCTTCTCGCTGGGCGTCCTGAGCATGTGCTTCACGACAATGGTGCTGGAGATGCTGATCTGCGGGCTGGTGCTCAGCGAGATGCTCGGCTTCGAGCTCCACGGTCGAGCCTACAAGGCGTCAACGATGCTGGCCAACATCGGCGCGCTGGGCGCCTTCGCCGCCCTTCCCTTTTGGGTGCCCGTGGCGGCCTCCTCTCTCAATCTCGTCATGATCCCGGCGGCTTACCTGGGGTTTTTCCTCCTCCACAACAGCAGAGGCTACTTGGGAGAGGATGTCGTGCGCGGCCCGAGGGCGGCGCTTTGGAACGCCCTCCTCGTCCTGGCCATCCTGGTCGTGGCCGCCGGGGCTATGGCCAAAATCCTATCATTTTTTTAGCCGCTTCCCTAAAAAATCCAGCAGGCTCCCCAGGTCGATTTCGTGCCCGCCCGGGTGCACGGCCAGGCTGACATGATCAGGCTTTCCCATATCGGAATAGACCGAACGGATCTCTTTCAAGGCCTGGCGGGCCAAAGGGACGACGAACATGGTTGGATCCTCGGCCAACCCGTTCTGGCACTGGAGCGGGCGCGGGGCGATGAGCGAGTAGATGTCGGCGAAATCGACGAGCTCCCTCAGCCCCTCGAACTTCCAGCATAGGCAATGGTCGTGCTCCATCTGGTCCATGACGGTCAAGAAGCCGGCGCTGACGCAGGCGGCCACCCGCTCGTCCATGGCTGCCAGCCACATGGCCATCTCGCCGCCGAGGGATAGGCCGGCGCAGCCGATGGCGGCTTTGTCGACGTCAGGCAGCGAACCCAGATAGTCGATGCAGCGCCGGACATCCCAGAGCCGTTCGCCCAGGAGCGTCCGTCCGGTTTCGTAGACCTCATGTTGGCCGACATCGGTGGCGATAGTTACATAGCCGCTTTCGGCGAGGGCAGCGGCGAACCCCCTATAAACATTGGACTTGTCATAGACGACATGGCGCGAGCCCCCGTGGCCGTGAATGCAGACGACGGCGGGATAAAGGGGCGTGCCGGAGCGCGGAAGCGTCACGACAGCTTTGATCCGCCGGCCCCGCGTCGAGTCAAGCTCGACTTCCTGGAAGGCGTATTCCGGCCGCTCCTCCGAGGAGATGATTCGCGCATCCAACGGAATTTCCGCTCCGAGAAGGTCGTTCATCTTGAGCAAATCAGCAAGCTTGCCGCGAAGCTCCCTCTGCCAGGCGGCCGCCTCCTGAGGGGACCGGTGCGTATATTTCATCGTGCGCAGTTTCGGCGCTGCCGGATCCCGATGGACCTTGACGCTGATCCGCAGGGGTTCCTTTGCCTTGAGAGTCAACGGAAGCCCAAAAAGATCCACTCCCTCAACGAGGCGGACAGGCTCTTCTCCTAATCTCACCTCACATTTTTGCGTGGGGCTGACGGTAAACCACTCGGGGAACTGATTGATCCGGGGGTAGTCGAGGGGGAGATACAGGGGAGCCCGATGTCGCGGACGGTCGAAACGGAGCTTGCCCGACCAGTCCCAATCGCTCTTCAGGAAAACCTGGACGGCACCGTCCTCGTCGCGGACGGCGCCCAGCTTCAGGTCGTCGCGCCAGGGGGATGCGGTGATGCCCTGGGTTTTTTGGAGCGCCCACATGAGCGCCGTCCTGGCTGAGTTGCCGTCGCCGTGCCAACCCTCGAGGACGCCGTCAGATCCCTGCTGGCTGAAAATAAACTCCATGGATTGGTCCACCCATTTGGAGCCGGATTCATCAGGAATGCGGTTGAGAAGGTTCAGAGCGCTCTCGATGGAATCGGCATAACCGTCGGCGCTGCCGTTCTCCCAGTCATAGTCTTTGTACTTATGAATATTGGAGAGCGCCCACGCGGCGGCATCCCGGTAGCGGGGCTCATTGTCGATCAAGGCGATGGTCAGATAGGCATTATAGACATATCCCCAGGTATCCGCCAGACCCCGGCTCAGGACCTCGCCCGTCTTTGGATTGACGGCATTATACAGAAGCCCGTCCGTGTTCGTTCCGATCTCAAGTATGCGGTCCAGGATGGCGCGCATCCCAGGCCGGTATTTTCGCCAACGCTCCGGGTCATCTTGAAAGGCGATGACACAGGCTTCGGACAGCCCGCCGATGATCTCGGACCCGTGATCGCGGAGCCCGATCCTCTCCCTGTCCAGGAGGTTTGTCTGGAGGAGATAGTGATCCGCCAAACGAAAAGCCCAAACCTTAAAATCCTCATCGCCGGTCATCCAGTAGAGCCGGCAAGTCACCTGGAGAAGATCGCCACCGACCTCGACATCTTGAGAAGGAATTTTTCCGGCAGGCGAATCAATGGCGGCGTTCTTAAAGACATCCCTGGTGAGCTGTTTCATTCGCTCGAGCCACGGCGAAGGGCCGAGCCACTCTGTGATCGGCATAAGCCCATCCTTGGCATATTCTGCGGCTCCGAAGATCACGTCTTGCATCTCCGGTTTTTCGGTCCTGAAGTTCCGGGTAGCGAAAAGGAAATCGTCCGGAAGAGAGTCCACGCGGTTTGTGAGTTTTTGCTCCTGGACCAAGATTTTTTTTACGACTTCCTTGAGGTAGGGATCATCCGTGACCTCGGCCGTCAGGACCATAAATGGATAGTTGTCAGCCGCCGCATCCTTGGCATTCCAATAGGCATCGCCCGTCAG